>NZ_LZMO01000265.1:0-28400 GCF_001665715.1 Gordonia sp. 852002-10350_SCH5691597 | reverse complement strand
GTTTCGGGTTCGATGAGCGCGGCCTCGTTGCAGACGACGTGGATGACGAACCGCGGATCGGCCGGCGGGACGGTGCCCGGTTCGGGGATTGTCGCCACGCAGTCGGTGTTGGCGCAGGCACATTCGAACCGTGAACCGCTCAGCAGCGCGAACATGGCATCCGAGGCGCGTTGCTGACGCGTCCGACCGTCACCGTCACAGACCGCGTCAGCCAAACGCCGGACCGCCGCGATCGCGATCTGGACGTTTTCTGCCGACATGACCGCGGTGATCTCGCCGACCCCGTCACCACAGTTGTCGGTGAACACCCCGCGCTTATCCAGGGCGCGTGCACGGCGTTCCCGTATCGCGTCGGGGTCGTGGCGGAACACGATCCGATCGACCATGTCGCGCAGACGCGGCCGTTTCCACGACCCGCGCCGCGTCCGCAAAGTGGTCGCGATCTGTTCATCGACGGCGGCCACCACCTCCGATGGGGTGCCCGGCCCGCGCACCAGGTCGGTGCGTGAGATCACCAGTCGCGCTTGCTCGATCGAGATGATCCCCTCGCGTAGACAGCCGAACACCTGTGGCAGGTCATCGCGTAACACGATCGCCTCGTCGATCATCCGTTCAGCCTGCGGACGTGACACCGCGAAGATCCCCGAGATGCGTGCCGCCGCATCGGAAAAGCCGTCGACGATCAGGCCATCAGACGCAGCGCGCTCGACGACCAGCCTGTCGTAGAGCACTCCGATCGACTGATACCGCGCCCACGCCAAAAACGCCTCACCACAACGTAATCGGGTCAGACCCTCCAACACAGCAACCGTGTCCGAACCATCGGGAGCGGCGGGATCGACACCACCCAACAACCCGAGCGGCAGATCCTTCGCCCAATCCGACAGAACAGCACCGGACATCGAATCGAACCCTTCCGAATCACCAGCTCCCGCACCAGAACCTGCGCCTGGGCCAACTGAGTTGATCGACATCCAACACCCCCTCGCACTCGCCGAATCGAACGTTTGTACCCATACTACGGGCAGACACCGACATAGATGAGCGCTTCGAGTTCGCAGAACAGATCTGTGCATAAACCATTGCGAGGCCACACTTTTCAGCGACAGTCAACGTTGCAGTATCGGAGTTCTGCCTTCACAGTGGACGCCACATCACCGACCAAGGAGAGCGGCCCCGCTGGTGGATACAGATCAGACAAGAACACAGCAGATCGCACATGAACAGCTCGCAATCGATGCAATGTACGACCGACTCGATGCCGAGCAGAACGAGACCCTCGCCACCCGAGCACGCACACTGGCATCTGGGGCCGATGAGCCCGAGATGCGAGTAGCCAGAGATGCCGAGCTCAACCGGCTGGACGCCAGGTTGCAACGACGTCGAAGCGCAGAGAGATCACTGTGTTTCGGACGTATCGACATGACCGGTGACGGCGCGTCCCTGCACATCGGGCGGGTAGGCCTCCAGTCCGCGTCAGGCAGCACACTCCTCGTCGACTGGCGCGCCGAGGCCGCTCGACCCTTCTACGAAGCGACGACGAAATCCAAACTGGGAGTGCGACGCCGACGCCATCTGCGCCTCAGCGGTCGTACGGTCGTCGATGTCACCGACGAGATACTGGATGGCACCACGCAGTCCGAGAACGACGTCGTCGGCGATGTCCCGCTCACCGCGGCGCTCACCGGTGCGCGATCGGGCCGCATGCACGAGGCAGCAGCTACCCTGCAGGCCGAACAGGATCAGATCGTCAGGTCGCAGCATCGCGGAATCGTCGTCGTCGACGGCGGCCCCGGGACCGGAAAGACGATCGTCGCACTCCACCGAGCCGCATACGTGTTGTATGCATTTCCCGCGATTGCCGATCGAGGCGTGCTGATCTTCGGTCCCAACGCGCGATTCCTGTCCTACATCTCCGACGTCTTGCCGTCACTGGGTGAGAACGACGTCGACATGGCCACCGCAGCCGATCTCGTCTCCGTCGCAGTCGGACGACGCGAACCCGACGACGTCGCACGGGCGAAGGGGCGCAGGTGCTGCGCCGACGAAATCGCGCGCAGGGTCGAAGTCGCGCAACCGCACGGGGTGTCGCTGCGCGTGCGCACCGAACACGGGACCGTCGTCGTCGATTCCGAACGTGTCGACGACGCCCGACGTCGCGCACTCCAAGGAGACGTGGGCCACAACCCCGCGCGAAAGATCTTCATCGAGTACCTGGTCGACGAGGTCGTCGATGACCTCGAAAGACAGACGGCACAAGAGATCTCCGATTTCGAGGACGAGATCAAGGTCGCGTTCGGTATCGACCTCGATCGCATGTTCCCGAGTGCGCACAGCGATGGAGACGACAACACCGCGCACTCAGCCGGACTCGACGAGATCGACTGGGACCTGATTCGCGACGAACTCCTCGACGATGCCGGGATTTGCCGCACGGTCGACCTCGTCTGGCCACGACTTCGACCGGAACAGGTTGTCCGCGAGCTGTTTCAAGACGAGACCACCGCACGCCGGATGCTTCCAGATCTCGCAGAACACAGCCTGGGATCTGTTTCATCGAACGCTGAATCCGGCTTGACGGAAGCTGATCTCGCACTTCTCGACGAGGCTCGTACACGACTCGACGGGCCGCCCGACACTACTTACGGCCATATCGTCGTCGACGAGGCACAGCACCTTTCCGAGATGCAGTGGCGGATGCTCATGCGCCGCTGCCCGAACCGTTCCATGACCATCGTCGGAGATCTGGCCCAGGCGGGACCAGCCACCACCATCACGACATGGAACGACGCACTGGAGCCATTCGTCTCCGACCGCTTCGTCCATCACACCCTGACGATCAACTACCGCACAACCGCCGAGATCCTCGACACGACCGCCCCGCTGCTCGCGCGCATCGCGCCCTCACAACGACTTTCGCGGTCACTGCGCAATGGGGAGCAGCCAGTCACGGTCGCGGTGGCGGGAGTCGACGTCGACTCCACCGTCGATGACCTCATCGCCGAGCTTCGGTCCTCTCATCCCGGCGAACTCATCGGCATCATCGCGGAATCACGACGAGCCGCTCTCATGGGTGCGCAAGCCACGGACCCGGACGTGAAAACCCTGGATCATTTCGGAGGTGATGTGGTCGTCGTTCCAGCATCCGAAGCCCGGGGGCTGGAGTTCGACACCGTACTCGTCGTGGCTCCCGACGAAATCGAATCGTCCGGGGCGGCCGGTCTGCGCGATCTGTATGTCGCACTGACCCGGGCAACCAAGCGCGTGATCACGATCGCGCGGCTCGCGACATAGATTCATCGAGCGCAACTGACCAGATCCTGGGCGTGCTGTGTCCGATTCACGGACGCGCGGCGAGTGTGCGCACCTTCACGGAGGAACCGGCCTCGCCACGAAGAACGTGCAATTGGGACGGTATCCGCGCACGCAACTCGTCGACGTGACTGACCACACCGACAACCCTGCCGCCGGAACGCAATTCGTCGAGCACCCCCATCACCAGATCGAGCGACTCCGGATCGAGTGTGCCGAACCCCTCGTCGATGAACATGGTGTCGAGCACCCGACCACCCGATTCCGCGGACACCACATCGGCGAGGCCGAGTGCCAACGCGAGAGACGCGAAGAAGGTCTCGCCGCCCGAGAGTGTCGTCGCGGCACGCGTGACCCCCGTGTACTCGTCGCGCACCTCGATGCCGAGACCGCCGCGACGCCCCCGCGGCCCTCCGGCGTCGGAGTGTGCGAATTCGTAACGGCCCGAGGACATCTGACGAAGCCGATCCGACGCCGCGACCAAGACCTCTTCGAGGCGTGCCGCGAGAACATACGACCTCAGTGTCATTCGCTTCGCGTTCTGCCCTCGGCCACTGACCAACTCGGCGAGATCGTGAATCTCCTTCTGTCGCGCACGAATCGGCTCGAAGTCGGTCAGCGCCTCCCAATAGAGGGTGACGTGATCGGCGAGGCTGGTCGCTCGACGCGCGGAGACCGCCGCGGCGCCGGACGCGGCATCGCACCGGGCGCGCACCGCTGTGAGCGTGGTCTCTAGGTGTGCGAGGTCGACGGGCTCGGCCGCCAGCGCCGAACGCACGTCGTCGTCGTCCAACGTGCCCTGCGCCTCGACCCTCAGGCCGTGCGCCTTGCGCAGCGACGACTCCCAGGTCGCCATCTGCTCATCGGTAGCCATCGCTGCTCGCACCGCGGCTTCGTCGGCGAACTGCGCTTCGGAGCACGCGGATGCGGCGCGCTCCGCCGATCGTGTCAGTCGCTCACCAACACGGCGCACCTCCGCTCGCGCGTCTCGCAAAGCTGAAGCGCACCTACACAACTCGGTCAACTCGGCACGGCGTCCGCTGACATCGCCCCGGCCTCCGGTTGCAGTCGAGACCTCCGCGTCGAGCGAGTCGAGTTCGCGACGCAGAGAGTCCAGGCGCACGGCCCCCGCCGCGCGCCGCTCCTGAATCTGCGATCGTTCGGCCTGCCAGGTGTTGGCCTGCCCATCGAGTTCGTCGACGACGCGCTGCAACTTGTCGACCGACGCCGCGGCGTGTTCGGCCTGCGTGAGGCGCTTGACCGTATCGTCGCGATCAGCGCGTACGGATTCTCGAATCGCGTCGCCGATCAGCTTGTCCAGATTGGCTTTTCGCTCGCGATAGGTATCCAGCGACGAGCGCGCACGCGTCAACTCGGCCGAGGCGCGATGTTCGATGTCGGCAGCCGCGGCCTCGTCGGCGTCGCCGACATGATCGCCCGGATCGCTCGTCGTCGGTGCCGGGTGTTCGCGCGAGCCGCAGACGGTGCACGGTTCGCCCTCGACGAGTTGCGACGCGAGCTCGGCCGCCATCCCCGCCAAGCGACGTTCGCGAAGGTCGAGGAATCTGGTCCGTGCATCGTTGTACGCCGCGTGTGCGTCGTTGACGGTCTGCTCGGCACGATGGAGAACGACGTCGAGCTTGTCGCGCTCATCCATCGCCTCGAGAATCGAAGTCTGCTGTTCCCGCTGGTTGCGCAAGGCCTCGACCCGGGCACGCTGGTCATGCGCATCCTGCAGCGCACGCGCTGCCTCGCTCCGGTGCCCTGGCAGGGCTGCCAGCGCGTCGTCGAGTTCGACGGTGCGGTTGTCGGCCGCCGAGACCTCGGCCTCAGCGGCGCCGATCGCATCGATCAGCGTGGGACGTTCGAGTGCCCTGCGCACCAACGGTTCGAGCCGACCCGACTCCGCCGCCCACGTGTCGATCGCGCTGGCCAACTCGGCGTCGTCGCACTCGCGCAACCACGCAGCCTCCGAACGCTCCAACACGGCCGATTCCGCTGCCGCACAATGCTCGTCTGCAGCGCGCGCACTGTCGATCGCCTGCCGGTGATCGGCGAGCACGGGGACTACCGGTGCAGCGCGACGTGCAGCGGCAAGAGCGCCTTCGGCACGATCGAGATCCGGCTTGGCGGCGTCGAGCTGATCGATGCGCGAGCGCGCGGAGAGTCCGCGCTGCCTGTCGTGCATCATCTTTCTGCCGCGGTCGTATGACTGCTGCGCGGCGTCGAGTTCGCCGCGCACCTCTGCCAACACCGTGGTGTCGCGGCGTTCTCCATCGCGGGCGTCGTCGAGGCACTTCTGGGCCCAGGCCATGTCGGGCTCGATGGGGGTCTCAGCGCCGGAGAGGGCCCCGATCTGCGCGGCGATGCGGTCGATCGACGCCGCCTTCGCCTCGACGGCCACCGCACTCTCTCGTGCACGTTCACGCAGCCAGTCCTCGACGTCGCCGAATCGCTCGGTGTCGAAAAGCCTCTCCAACAGCGCTTCTCGTTCTTCGTTGGGCGCCCGGAGGAATCGCGAGAAGTCGCCCTGTGGAAGAAGCACGACCTGGAAGAACTGCTCGGCGCTCATGCCGAGGAGTTCACTCACGGTCTCGCCGATCTCGGGCAACCGGGTGAGTGCCACCCCCGACCCGTCGACACACTCGAGCGTCGCCTTCGCCTGGACCTTGGTGATTCCGGTCCCCCGCTTCTTGGGTCGCTGATACTCGGGCGACCGGATGATGCGGAAACGGCGACCGTTGATCGTCGCTTCGACCTCGACCTGCGGAACCTGTTCTGCCGGAGCATGATCGGAATGAAGGCGTTTGGCCTCGTTGCGGGCGCCGGGCACCCTACCGAAAAGCGCGAACGCGACGGCGTCGAGCACCGTCGTCTTGCCCGCACCCGTCTGCCCGTGCAGCAAGAACAGGCCGTCGGCTCCGAGCGCGTCGAAATCGATCACCGTATCGTCGGCGAAGGGTCCGAACGCGCTCATGCGCAACCGATGAAGTCTCATGCCGACTCTGCCACCTGGTGAGTCTGAGCCAGCGCGTCGATCTCGAAGAGCGTCAACGGCTCAGACGATGCGACCTGTTCCGGCTCGCCGACGACAGCGCGTAGCGCACTCTCCACGAGCGCGCGCTCACGGGCAGTCGGCTCGTCGCGGACATCGGTGACGAAAGACGTGATGATCTCCGCATCACTGCGGCCGCGTACCCGAGAGCGATAGTCGACGCTGCTCTCGGCATCGGGACGCTGCCACTGTACGTGAACGGCGTGCGGAAACCGTTGCCGCAGAACGCGCATGGCATCGACCGGGCGGACGGCATCGGTGAGCGTCGCTTCGACGTAGTGATCTTCGGCAACCGCCAGCGACTCGTCGGCCAGCAACTCGTCGAGCGTGCCGCGCAGCGACGTGAGACCGCGCACGACCGGTAGATCGTGGCGACGGACGTCGGACACGCCGTCGGCGTCGAGGTCGACGATCCACACCGCTTTGTGGTGTGTGTTCTCGCCGAACGAGTACGGGATGGGCGATCCGCTGTAGCGAACCGTTGGCGTGAGTTCCTGCGGCGAGTGCAGGTGGCCGAGCGCGACATAGTCGACCCCTGAGAACACCTCGGCCGCAACGGTTTCTACTCCCCCGACGCTGATCGAACGCTCGGATCCGGTGGCGAGCCCGCCGACAACGAACGCGTGCGCGACGACCACCGAGCGCGCATCGCGCGCGGCGAGGTCGGCGCGGATGCGTTCCATCGACGCGGTGAGCACGTCGGAGTGTCCGCGCGCGTCTTCGACGCCGAGTTCGGTTCGGGTGACTTCGGGTTCGAGGTACGGGATTCCATAGATCGCCACGTCTCCGTGCTCGTCGGAGAAGACGATGGGGTCGTTGATGGACGCCACCGAGGTGCGCAGATGCAGGCCACCGGCCGCGGCGAAGCCCGACCCGACACCGAGGCGCGTCGGCGAATCGTGGTTGCCGGAGGTCACGACGATCGCGGCACCGGCGGATGCGATCGCGGCGAGGCCGTCGTCATAGACACGCACGGCGTCGGCAGAAGGCACCGATCTGTCGAACACATCTCCCGCGACCACGACGACGTCGACCGATTCCGCGGCGACGACGTCTGCGAGGTGACGCAGCGACGCGCGCTGGTCATCGAGCAGGTCGGCGCCGTGGAAGGTTCGGCCGATATGCCAGTCGGAGGTGTGCAGGATTCGCATGGGAAACACCGTACGATCTGCCACCGACAGAACCGGGGAGGCGCGTCAGGCCTGCCCGGTCGTCGGAGGTCGTGAACCCGTCAGGCTGCGCCCGCCTCCTCCACCGCGCCTTCGGCTCCCGCCGCGGCCTTGACATCACCTACCGGCGGATACGAGCGCTGTCCGGCCGGTCGCTTGAGGAACAGCGTCGCGACCACACCGATCAGCAGTGCCGCCGCGGGCAGATACAGCGTCTGGCCCATCGCGAGCGCGAACGGCTCACGGACAGGATGACCGAAGACCTCGATCGGCAACTGCTTGGCGCTGTCGTTGTTTGACGCCGTGTCCATGCCGGGCAACTCCGCAGCGAGCCTCGTCTGCATCAACGCACCGACAGCGGCGGCGCCGATCACCGAGCCGATCATTCGGGTGGTGTTGTAGACGCCTGCACCGGCACCCGCCTGGTACCAGGGAAGATCACGAGTCGCGGTTGCCGCCAACGGCGCCCAGATGCCCGCAGATGCGATACCCATCAGCGCCAGCGGCAGGATCAGTTGCCACACAGGGGTTGCCGACCGCGCGATACTGCCCATCCAGAACAGCGAGATCGATGCCAGGAACAGACCCGTCGAGATGATGAGGCTGGGATGCACACGGTCGAGGACCCGCCCGACGATCGGCGCGAGGATTCCGGTGAAGATCGCCATCGGCACCATGACCAGCGCCGATTGCGTCGGTGTCATGCCACCGACGAGTTGCAGGAAGAACATGGCCGGAATCATCTGACCGGAGATCGCGAAGCCCATCGAGGCGATGCCGATGTTGGACAACGAGAAGTTGCGCCGACGGAACAGCGAGAGCGGAACCAGCGGTTCGGTTTTGACCCTCGACTCCCAGTAGATGAAGAGCGCGAACACGACGACACCCATGATGATGAGCGTCCAGATCCACGGAGCCCAGTCGTACTTCTCACCGTCTTGAATTCCGAACACCAAGGCGGACAGACCGATTGCCGATAACACCACACCGACCCAGTCGAAGGAATGGTCGTGCTTGTCGACCTCGGGCACGAGCACGGCCGCGAGGATCAGACCGATGATGCCGACGGGGAGATTGACGAAGAAGATCCACTCCCAACCGAGGTTGTCGGTCAGCACCCCGCCGAGCAGCGGACCGACCAGCGTTGCCACACCGGCGACGGTGCCCCAGACACCCATTGCGGCACCACGCTTTTCGGGCGGGAAGATGCGTTGGATCATGGCCATCGTCTGCGGCGTGATGAGCGCGGCTCCGACACCCTGCAGTGCACGTGCCGCGATCAGCTCGCCGATCGAGCCGGAGAACCCGCACCAGACACTCGCGGCGGTGAACACCACGAGACCCACCTGATAGACGGTCTTGGGTCCGTACTTGTCGCCGAGCCTGCCCGTGATCAGCAGCGGCACCGCGTACGTCAACAGGTACGCGCTGGTCACCCAGACGATGCCGTTGACATCGGTGTCGAGCGCCGCACGGATCTGCGGCTGCGCGACAGCAACGATCGTCATGTCGACGAGGATCATGAAGAAGCCGACGCATAGGGACATGAGCGAAAGCCACGGTCGGTTGGTCACCGACTTGAATGCCGGAGCGGTCATGAGTTCTGCACTTTCTGTGCTGTGGACGAAATCTTGGTTGGGGACGAATTCTTGGTTGGGGACGAATTCTCGGTTGGGGACGACTTGTGAGTTGGGGACGAAGCGTCGGATGGAGATGAACTCGGTGATTCTGGTGTGGTGGCGTGCTTTGAAAGCCACCCCGAGCCGGGGTCGTCGATCCACTCGATGTCGTTGTGACGCAGGCGTCGGACAAGATCGACAAGCCAGTCGATCTGAGTCTGCAGAGTCGCCAAACGGCACCCGACGTCGAGATAGAACATCTCGACGGCTCCGCGAGCGAGCGCTGCCGCCGCTGCCGCCTCGACCCGTTCACGATCGGCACGCATCGCATCGATACGCCGTTCGAGTAGTTCGACGACCCGTTGCCGCGGCAACGAATGCGCCTCGGACAAGGCGAGGTAGAGCTCGGGGTATTCGACGGGGTGACGTTCGAGGATTGCCTCGAGGCTCGCGGCTAGCGCCGCTCTGCCCGTGTCGGTGATCGCATAGACGGTCCGCTGCGGTCGGTTGCCTTCTTTACGAACCTCGACGACCTCGATGAGTCCGTCGACGGCTAGGCGGTCGACGGTGTGATAAAGCGTGCCCGGACGAATCTTGGTCAGGCGGTCTTCTTCCCGCTCGATCGTGGTCTGGAACATTTCGTACGGGTGCATGGGCCGTTCAGCAACCAGGCCGAGTACCAGGATGGCCTGCGGAGCCAACGGACATTTCGCAGTCACGTCGTCTCCCGTCTCCCAGCCAAATATTCCGTGTGGAATATACCGCGCCGAATAACTGGTGCCAACCGTCGGTGGCGATCACTACTGTGGAGCCATGAGCCAGGTCCAGTCAGACACAGAAGCCCAGTCCGGCACGCAGGCGTCCTATGTCACCAGCGGACAGGAGTTCGTCCGCGACACCCAGTACATCGAGACCCGCATCACGCGCGACGGTCGCGACGGCTACCCCGTCGAGGCAGGACGGTATCGACTCATCGCGGCGCGGGCATGCCCCTGGGCCAACCGCACGCTGATCGTCCGACGACTCCTCGGTCTCGAGGATGCGATCTCGTTGGGACTCTGCGGTCCCACTCACGACAAGAACTCATGGACGTTCGACCTCGATCCCGGCGGCGTCGACCCGGTCCTGAAGATCCCGCGCCTGAAAGACGCGTACGAGAAGCGCTTCCCCGGTTACCCCAAGGGCATCACCGTTCCGGCGATCGTCGACGTCCCCAGCGGCGAGGTCGTGACCAACGACTTCAAGCAGATCACCGTCGACTTCGAGGTCGAGTGGTCCGACTATCACCGTGAGGGAGCACCTGACCTCTACCCCGAGCACCTACGCGACGAGATCGAATCCGTCAGCAAGGGTGTCTACACCGAGGTCAACAACGGGGTGTACCGCTGCGGATTCGCCGGCAGTCAAGACGCGTACGACAAGGCCTACGACCGGCTGTTCACCAAACTCGACGAACTGACCGAGCGCCTCGCATCGCAGCGTTACCTGGTGGGCGACACCATCACCGAGGCCGACGTCCGGCTTTTCACGACCCTTGCGCGATTCGATCCCGTCTATCACGGGCATTTCAAGTGCAATCGGAGCAAACTGTCGGAGATGCCGGTGCTGTGGGCGTACGCGCGCGATCTGTTCCAGACCCCGGGGTTCGGCGACACCGTCGACTTCACACAGATCAAGCAGCACTATTACATCGTCCATCGCGACATCAATCCCACCGGGATCGTGCCCGACGGCCCGGACCTGCGGAATTGGCTCACGCCTCACCATCGCGACGAACTCGGGGGCAGCCCCTTCGGAGACGGAACGCCACCACCCCCACCGCGGCCGAATGAGGTCGTGCCAGAACAGGATTGGGTACCACTGACATGACCGAAGCCAAACGAACCGAACAGAAGCCTCCCGCGAAGGCGGTCGAGGTGACCGGGGGCCTGCTGGACAAGGCCCAACGCCTCCAGGCCCCGGCGGTCAAGAAGTACGTGAACGCACTGCGTAAGGCGCATCCAGACGAGTCGCCCGAGCAGATCATCCGGCGGCTGGAGAAGCAGTTCCTGCGCACGGTGATGGGTTCGGGAAGTGCGGTCGGTGCAACCGCGGCGATCCCCGGCGTCGGGACCATGACCGCGCTCGGCGCTATGACGGGTGAGACGGTGCTGTTCCTGGAGGCCTCGGCATTGCTGGCCCTCGCGATCGCCGAAGTGCACGGGATCGGCGTCGAGCAGTCCGAACGGCGAAAGACGCTCGTGTTGGCCGTCGCACTGGGTGAGGAGGGCGTCGCAGCGCTCGGACGCCTCGTCGGCACCCGCGGCGGCGCGCTGCGTCGACTCGGAACCGCAGCCATCCCAGGTGGTGGCCTCGGCAAGCTGAACACCGCGTTGATGAACAAGATCGTCAAGAAGTATGCGATCAAACGAGCACCGCTCATCTTCGGCAAGCTGATGCCCGCAGGCATCGGAGCCGTGGTCGGCGGTGCAGGCAACCGCGCACTCGGACGTCGCGTCGTCCTCAACGCACGTGAGGCGTTCGGTCCCGCGCCGAAGTCGTGGCATGGCGATGTCGTCGACGGCAGCGTCGTCACCGAACCCGGTCTGCCCGCCGGGGATCGGTGACCGGCTCCCTCACGGACAGCCCGGCCCCGATCCGAGATGCCCCACCCACCGACACCCCGAGGCCCGCGCAGCCGACCGGCTGGATTCGTCGACTGGCCACTGAGTGCTGGCGACATCGCAGATTGGTGGTCGTCACCCTTGCGGTGACCCTGGTTGCCGTCGCCGTCGACCTCGTCGCACCGTTGCTGGCCAAGGCTGCGATCGATCACGCGACCGGAGCACAACGCGGCGGAGCGACGATCTCGATGATCGTCGCGGCGCTGCTTGTGCTGGCGGTCGTCCGTTACGCCTGTCAGTTCGGACGCAGGCTCACCGCGGGACAACTGTCGATCAGCGTGCAGAACGCATTACGCCTACGCCTGATGCGCACGCTGCTGCATCTCGACGGTGCGGCACAGTCACGCATCAGCACGGGACAGGTTGTCTCGCGGTCGATTTCAGACCTCCAGATCGTGCAGGGTCTGCTAGCGGTCGTCCCACTGTCGGCTGGAGCCGCGGTTCAGGTGGTGATCGCGATCGGGATCATGGCCTATCTCTCGCCGCTGCTGACCATCGTCGCGTTGAGCATCATCCCCGTCGTCGGCATCGTCGTCTTCACCACGCGCAGAAAGCTTTTCGCCGCCACCTGGTCGGCGCAGCAATCCGCGGCCAACGTTGCACAGCACGTCGAGGAGACCGTGACCGGCGTACGAGTGGTCAAGGGATTCGGTCAGGAGTCGCGCGCGGTCGACGAACTCGTCGGCCTCGCACGCGACCTGTATTCAAAGCGCCTGCGCGCGGCCAAGATCAACGCGCGGTTTGCCCCGACGATGGCAGCAATACCGCAGTTGGGCATGGTCGCGGTCATCGCTCTCGGCGGGTGGCTGACGCTACGCGGCACCATCACCGCTGGCACCTTCCTCGCATTCGCCACCTATGTCGCCACGATGACGTCACTGGCACGCCTGCTGACCAACCTCGTGGTCAGTGGCCAATTGGCCCGCGCCGCCGTCGACCGTGTCTACGACGTCATCGACGAGCCGACCGACCCCGGTGACCGACAGACCGGCACACTGCCCGATGGCGCTCTCGGACTCCGCTTCGACGACGTCGACTTCGCGTTCGGCGACAAAGCCGTCCTGCACGACATCGACCTCGACCTCGCGCCAGGCGAGTGCGTCGCGATCGTGGGACCACCCGGCTCAGGGAAGTCGACCATCGCGGAACTGACCAGTCGCTACCTCTCGCCGACCGCTGGATCGGTGTCACTGGTCTCGACCGATGGGGTATACGACGTCGCCGCACTCTCCTCCGAGAGTCTGCACTCGGCGTTGGCCGTCGTCTTCGACGAACCGTTCCTCTACTCCGACACGATCGCCGCCAACATCGCACTCGGCGTCCCCGCCGATGCACGTACGCTGCCCGATGGCGCACCGCACCCACGCCTCGTCGACGCCGCGGCCCGCGCCGACGCGCTCGAGTTCATCACTGCTCTCCCCGACGGATTCGAGACGATCGTCGGCGAGCGTGGTCTGACACTCTCGGGAGGCCAACGACAACGCATCGCGCTCGCCCGTGCGCTGTACGCCGACCCACGCGTACTCGTGCTCGACGACGCGACATCGGCCGTCGACGCCACGACCGAATCGCGCATCCTGCGTGACCTGCGCAGCGGCGAGGACACCCGGCCGACGATGCTCGTCCTCGCGCATCGACGGTCGACGCTGATGCTCGCCGACCGCGTAGCCGTTCTCGACGGCGGGCGGATCACCGACATCGGAACCATCGCCGAACTCGATGCCCGCAGTCCGCGCTTTCGTGCCCTGATGACCGGCGTGGTCCCCGAGTCGTCAAGTGCGCGGGCCGCGCTGCATGACACCACTCCTGCACAGGCGGCACCCGCGGTGGTGGATGACGCACTGATGGACCGGCTGTGGCCCCCGGCCGATCCGGGATCGACACCGGCGGCAAGCGACAGCGCGGCGTCGACAACGTCGCGCATCGCGCCACCACCGGGTCGCGGACCGAGTGGTCGCGGGGGCGGTGTGGCGAGCGCGCTCGGTTCGATGCAGGCGACGCCCGCATTGCTCCGGGCCGTCGACGCCCTGCCACCCGCGGACGAGGATCCTCGGGTCGACACCGCGTCGGTACGTCGTGAGAACCGACAGTTCAGCCTGTGGGGCATACTCTCGCCGGTCCGACTGTTGCTGATCACCGCGATCGTCTGCATCTCGCTGGACACGCTCATCGGACTCGCTTTTCCGTCGTTGGCGCGCGCGGTCCTCGACGCCGCGGGTCGAGCCGACGAAGGACGCTTGTGGGAGGTCGCCGCCTTCGGTGTCGCACTGGTGCTGCTCGGCTGGATCGTCGGTGCGGTGATGACCTTGACGTCGACGCGCGCGGGAGAGCGGGTCCTGTTCGGCCTCCGGGTGCGCAGCTACGCGCATCTGCAACGCCTGGGTCTCGACTACTACGAGCGAGAACTGTCCGGGCGCATCATGACACGCATGACCACCGACGTCGACGCGTTGTCGACGTTCCTGCAGACGGGTCTGACGTCGGCCATCGTCGCCGTATTGACACTCGTCGGCGTCACGGTCGCGCTGCTGCTCACCGATATCGAACTCGGACTGATCATCCTGCCCGTCTTCCCGATCCTGATCGCCGCGACCATCGCTTTCCGACGGGTTGCCGCGGATGCGTACACGCGCTCGCGCGAACTGGTGAGCATCGTCAACGCCGACTTCCAAGAGAACATCGCGGGCATCAGGACCACGCAGACCTATCGCAACAGCGACATCGCCATGACCCGCTTCACCGATCGCACCGTCGAATGGGTGCGCGCACGAATGCGTTCGCAGCGGGCCATCTCGGTGTACTTCCCATTCATCACGCTGATGTCCGACGTCGCAGCGGCCGTGGCGATCGCCGTTGGTGCACATCGCATCTCGACCGGAACGATGCAGGCCGGCACACTCGTCGCCTTCCTTCTCTATCTCTCGTTGCTCTTCGGCCCGGTGCAGCAGCTCTCGCAGGTCTTCGACGGCTATCAGCAGGCAGTCGTGGGGCTTCGGCGCATCGCGGACCTTCTCCGCACACGCAGCTCTCTGGAGTCACGCGAGGATCGAATACCGGTGCCCGCCAACGGTTTTGACGGCGACATCGAACTCGACGACGTCGGGTTCCGGTATGCCGGCGCTCATGCCGAGGCGCTGCGCGACGTCGAGCTGACCATCCCGGCAGGTTCGTCACTGGCACTCGTGGGACGGACGGGGGCGGGCAAATCGACAGTCGTCAAACTGCTCGCCCGCTTCTATGACCCCACCAGCGGAGAGGTGCGCATCGACGGCACCGACATCCGTGACTTCGGACTGCTCGACTACCGACATCGGATCGGGCTCGTACCCCAGGAACCGCACCTGTTCACCGGTAGCGTCGCCGAGAACATCGCCTATGGCCGACCCGAAGCCGACCGGACACAGATCGCGGCCGCTGCACTCGCTGTGGGCGCCACTGATGTCATCGCCGGACTCGACGGCGCGATGCGTCATCAGGTCGGCGAACGCGGCGGCGGACTGTCGTCGGGCCAACGTCAGCTCATCGCGCTCGCGCGGGCCGAACTCGTCGATCCCGACCTCCTACTTCTCGACGAAGCAACCGCGACACTCGACCAGGCCACCGAAGCGCTGGTGCTCGCCGCGGGCGAGACGGTCACCCGCCGACGCACCTCGGTGATCGTCGCCCACCGGCTCGCCACCGCCGCGCGCGCCGATCGGATCGCGGTCGTCGACAACGGACGCATCGTCGAGTTGGGAACACACGACGAGTTGCTGTCGTTGGGTGGAAGGTACCGCGCGTTCTGGGATGCAGGTGTCGATCCGGACGTCGACGGTATCGAGCCTGCTCAAGGCGACGATCGCGTCTGACGATCGACGTTGCTCACCGGGGTCGCGGATCGGGACCGCAACCGGCTGCGACGTCGGCGCGGTCGGTACACGGAGCGCAACGTCGCGCGCGTACCATGAGCAGGTGGTGCGTCGTAATCTTCACAAGGGACTCCACGACGCGAGCGAGCGACCCGACACCAGAGGGAATTGAGGCGAGATACCGCTGTGAGCAGTTCGATATCAGATTTCGGACAAAACACGTGGCTGGTCGACGAAATGTACCAGCAATTCAAAAAAGACCCGAACTCGGTCGACCCGAGTTGGCACGATCTGCTGAAGGACTACAAGCCAGGCGACGATGGTTCGTCCAACGGCACGTCAGCAGCATCTGCTGGGGCATCCTCTGCGGCCAAGTCCACAACCGCGACGACTACCAAGCCCGCATCGACGAAGACCGCGTCCACCAAGACCGCGACGCCCTCGGCGTCAGGCAACGGATCGGGCACCGCACACAGCAACGGTGCGTCGAACACCGCAGCCCCGAAGAAGACCGCATCCGCGAGCAGCAACGGTAGCGCCTCGTCGAACGGCAAGGCCGCACCCCGCCAGGTCACTCTCGACCAGGAGCCGACCCCGCGTCCGGCCACCACCAACTCCCCCGCCCGCGAGTCGACAGCCACCAAGGCCGCGTCGGGTCACAGCGTTGCGAGCCGCGACGGATCGTCGCGCTCACAGAAGGCGCCCGCGTCGGCCAAGGCCGCTTCGACGACCACGGACGCAGCACCCGCCGAAGACACCGAAAAGGTTCTGCGCGGCGCCTCGGCCGCCGTCGCCAAGAACATGACGGCGTCGCTGCAGATCCCGACCGCCACGTCGGTGCGTGCGATCCCGGCCAAGCTGATGATCGACAACCGCATCGTCGTCAACAATCATCTGGCCCGCACCCGCGGCGGCAAGATCAGCTTCACCCACATCCTCGGCTACGCGATCGTCCAGGCGATCAAGGCGTTCCCGAACATGAACCGCCACTTCGCCGAGATCGACGGCAAGCCGAATGTGGTCACCCCCGCGCACACCAACCTCGGTCTGGCGATCGACCTCGTCGGTAAGGACGGCAACCGCTCGCTCGTCGTCGCCGCCATCAAGAACTGCGAGACAATGGGTTTCGCCGAGTTCTACTCCGCGTACCAGGACATCGTGCGCCGTGCGCGCGACGGCAAGCTCACCGCGGAAGACTTTGCGGGCGTAACCATCTCGCTGACCAACCCGGGCACCATCGGCACCGTGCACTCCGTGCCGCGCCTGATGAAGAACCAGGGTGCGATCGTCGGCGCCGGAGCGATGGAGTACCCGGCCGAGTTCCAGGGTGCGAGCGACGAGCAGATCGCCGAGCTCGGCGTCGGCAAGCTGATGACGCTGACCTCCACCTACGATCACCGGATCATCCAGGGCGCCGAATCGGGCGACTTCCTGCGCAGGATTCACGAACTACTTCTCGACGACGCGTTCTACGACGAGCTGTTCACTGCGTTCCACATCCCCTACGAGCCCATCCGCTGGCGTCGCGACATCCCCGCGGGAGTCGTCGACAAGAATGCCCGGGTGCTCGAGCTGATCGCGGCCTACCGCAATCGCGGCCATCTGATGGCCGACACCGATCCGCTGATGATGGACAGCTATGCGCGTACCTCGCATCCGGATCTCGACATCCTGACCTACGGCCTGACCCTGTGGGATCTCGATCGCACCTTCAAGGTCGGCGGCTTCCACGGCCAGGACACGATGAAGCTGCGCGACGTCCTGTCGATTCTGCGCGATGCGTACTGCCGCCACGTCGGCGTCGAGTACACCCACATCCTCGAGCCCGAGCAGCAGCGCTGGGTTCAGGAACGCGTGGAGATCAAGCACGTCAAGCCACCGGTCGCCGAGCAGAAGTACATCCTCTCCAAGCTCAACGCCGCCGAGGCATTCGAGACCTTCCTGCAGACGAAATACGTTGGGCAGAAGCGTTTCTCGCTCGAGGGCGCGGAGTCGGTCATCCCGATGATGGATGCCGTGATCGACCAGAGCGCCGAGTACTCGCTCGACGAGGTCGTCATCGGAATGCCGCACCGCGGCCGCCTCAACGTGTTGGCCAATATCGTCGGCAAGCCCTACTCGAAGATCTTCACCGAGTTCGAGGGCAACCTGAATCCGTCGCAGGCACACGGTTCCGGCGACGTGAAGTACCACCTCGGCGCAGAGGGCAAGTACTACCAGATGTTCGGTGAGAACGAGATCAACGTCTCGCTCACCGCCAACCCCAGCCACCTCGAGGCGGTCGACCCGGTGTTGGAGGGTCTCGTCCGCGCGAAGCAGGATCTGCTGCCCGAAGAGCGCGAGTTCTCCATCCTGCCGCTCATGCTGCACGGCGACGCCGCGTTCGCAGGCCAGGGAGTGGTCCCCGAGACGCTCAACCTCGCGATGCTTCCGGGCTACCGCACGGGCGGCACCGTCCACATCGTGGTCAACAACCAGGTCGGCTTCACCACGGCGCCGGAACACTCACGGTCGAGTGAATACTGCACCGACGTCGCGAAGATGATCGGCGCCCCGATCTTCCACGTGAACGGCGACGATCCCGAGGCATGCGTGTGGGTGGCCAAGTTGGCCGTCGACTACCGCGAGACCTTCCACAAGGATGTCGTGATCGACCTCGTCTGCTTCCGCCGTCGCGGACACAACGAGGGCGACGACCCGTCGATGACCCAGCCCGCGATGTACGACGTCATCGACACCAAGCGCGGTGTGCGTAAGTCCTACACCGAGGCTCTGATCGGTCGTGGCGACATCTCGACCAAGGAGGCCGAGGACGCCCTGCGCGACTACCAGGGCCAACTCGAACGAGTCTTCAACGAGGTCAAGGAACTCGAGAAGTTCACGCCCGAGCCCAGTGAGTCCGTCGAAGACGACCAGCCCCTGCCGCAGAAGCTGGTCACCGCCGTCGACAAGACGGTTCTCGAGCGTATCGGCGACGCCTTCTACGACACACCGGACGGCTTCACGCCGCATCCGCGCGTCAAGCCCGTGCTCAAGCGTCGTCACGAGATGAGCCGCGACGGCCACGTCGACTGGGCGTTCGCCGAGTTGCTGGCCTTCGGTTCACTGGTTCTCGAGGGACGTACCGTCCGCCTGTCCGGCCAGGATTCGCGACGCGGCACGTTCAGCCAGCGTCATTCGGTCCTCATCGACCGGGAGAACGGCTCTGAGTACACACCGCTCAATCACCTCGCACCGCTCGACGGCGACGCCGATTCCGAAGGCCGCTTCATGGTCTACGACTCGCCTCTCTCGGAGTTCGCGGTGGTCGGTTTCGAGTACGGCTACTCGGTGGGCAACCCCGACGCACTCGTGCTGTGGGAAGCGCAGTTCGGCGACTTCGTCAACGGCGCGCAGTCGGTGATCGACGAGTTCATCAGCTCGGGCGAGGCCAAGTGGGGTCAGCGGTCCGACGTCGTGCTGCTGCTGCCGCACGGCCACGAGGGCCAGGGCCCCGACCACACCTCGGGACGTATCGAGCGGTTCCTGCAGTTGTGCGCCGAGGGTTCGATGACGGTCGCGCAGCCGTCGACGCCGGCAAGCTACTTCCACCTGCTGCGTCGGCACGTGCTCGACGGGATCAGCCGTCCGCTGATCGTGTTCACGCCTAAGTCGATGCTCCGCAACAAGGCTGCCGTCAGCCCCGTGGAGGACTTCACCGACGACAAGTTCCGCTCGGTGATCGACGATCCGAAGTTCTTGAAGGACAACGGTGATCGCAGCAAGGTCAAGCGCGTCTTGCTGGTGAGCGGCAAGATCTACTACGAGATCGCCGCCCGTCGGGACAAGGAGAGCCGCGACGACATCGCCGTGGTCCGCGTCGAGCAGCTCTACCCCGTGCCGCATCGTCGTCTCCAGGAGACGCTCGAGAAGTACCCGAACGCCGACGATTTCGTGTGGGTGCAGGACGAGCCTGCCAATCAGGGGCCGTGGCCATTCCTCGGACTGTGGCTGCCCGAGATGCTGCCGAACCTCCTCAAGGGGTTGCGCCGCATCTCGCGTCGCCCGATGTCGGCACCGAGCTCCGGCTCGTCGAAGGTGCACGCCGTCGAGCAGCAGGAGATCCTCGACGAGGCATTTGCCTGAGGCGTCGAATAGCAACGAGCGAGGGCCGACCCGTGCCGGGTGCGGCCCTCGCTCGTTTTTTGTCGATCAACGTCGGAAACTCACACGAGTCCCAGCGGAAGGACTGAGCGGTCAGCCCTTCGAGAGCGGACGCGGATCGAATGTCACGCGAATCCGCGTGATCAGGCCGTTCTCGACGTGACTCCAGTTCGCCGTCGGTAGCGATGCGTTGTCGGTGACCAGGTCGAACCACGTGATCGCATCGGCGCCGTTCACAACACGTGCGTGCAAGACGAGATCGCGCATCAGGTGCTCCGACATCCCACGAAGACCGGCAATACACTCGTCGATTCCGCGTGCCGTCCCCATCACACCGACGAAGTCGACGTCGGGGGCGAGAACCGAACGCAACCGGTCGAAATCGCCTGCGCGCCAGGCGTCGAAGTAGGTTGTCGCCGCATCCCTGGTGGTCGCCGTATCGGCCTGTGCAGTTGTGTCCACAGTCATCTCTTCTCCCTTTCGAAGCATCGGTCCGTGGGTTCGTACTCCAGACTGCTCAGCGGCGATTAATCTGTCCAACATCTATTTCTTATGGCATTTATCATTTTGAGTCATGGAACTGCATCAGCTCCGCTACCTCCTCGCCGTCGTCGACACCGGATCGTTCACCGCAGCGGCGTCGACTCTGCACATCAGCCAGTCGGGTGTGAGCACTCAGATTCGCAAGCTCGAGAACGAACTGGGGATCGCACTGCTGCAGCGCACCACCCGACGCGTGACGTTGACGAGCGAAGGAGAGCGAGTACTGCCAGCCATACGCGGGGCGGTCGAAGGAATCGATGCGGTCGTCGCGCTGGCCGACGATCTGCGCGGCCTCACCACGGGCACGCTGCGGGTAGGCACCGTGAGTGGACTCACCTGGCAGCCCATCTTCGATGCCATCGCGAGGATGCACCACGAACACCCCGGGGTCGACATCTCGGTCCGTGAAGCCATCTCGACGACGCTCATCGACGGGGTGCACTCGGGCGAGCTCGACGTCGCGATCGCTGCGTGGTCGGGCGAGCCGCCCCAGCACGTGCACACCACAGTCATCGTCGACGACGCGCTGCACGCCGTCGTCGCGCGAGATCATCCGTGGGCGACGCGTGCCGATGTCGGACCCGATGAGATCGCCGACGCCGACCTCATCTCGCTCACCCGCGGCACCGGCGCCCGCACAGCACTCGACGCCCTGCTGGCACGGGAGCGAGGCGCTCGGGTTCCGCGCTGGGAGGTCGCAACCCCGTCACTTGCACACATGCTGACCACGCGCGGACTCGGCGTCGCCGTACTCAGCGAGAGCACCGCCGCCTCGTGGCGAGACACCGTCAGCCTGCCGATCACCGACCATGCCGCGCGATCCACACTCGGCATCATCTGGCGCGAACCCCCGTCACCGGCGACCGCGGCCCTGCTCCGTGAGATGCGGCGTCGAACCGGCTGATCCCCGGGGGTTCCCGTACGACGAACGCACGACGCAGGCCTTCCACCTGCACCGACGTCGGCGGATCATCACAAGGCATGGCCGGTCTGATACTCGTAGCAGTGCTCGTCGTCGTCTTGACTCCTTTGGCTCTGATGTACCGACGGGCGTGCAGGCAGGCTCGGGAGTTTCGTGAGTTCCGTCGCGCACAGGGGCTTTCGGATCCGAGTCAACTGCCACCGTTCCCAGGAGACCCAACCGGCGGCAACTGGGGTTTCTGGGGTTTCTGATGAGTCTGGTTCAATGCGCCGGAAGATCCGTGAGGGTCGTGACAAGGGCAGGCAGGGACGAGGAGATCACGGCAAGCAGTTGGTCGCGGGTGATCTCCCCATCGGTGAGCCAGCCGATCGTGACCTCCTCGACAAAGGCGATCCACCCGAACGTCGCCAGTCGGACCGCCGGGGTGACCTCGACGCCGAGCGCAGGTGCGTGATCGAGGATGCGCTCGGCCATCACCGCTCTGGTGCCGTCGATCACGGCCCGCATCGCCGGGTCGGTACTCGACGCGCCGCGCAGGAATGCGGTGTAGGCGCTGCGATGCTCGCTGACGTAGTCGACGAACGCTGACAACGAGCTCCACAGGATGGCGAGCGGATCGTCGAGGGTCTCGTCGGGCGCTGTCAGCCGCAACATCTCCTCTCCCTGCGCCTTCGCGATGGCGACGTGAAACTCCTGCTTCGACGCGAAGTAGTGAAACAGAAGTGCGCGCGACACACCGGCTACCTCGGCGATCGCATCGATGGACACCTCGTCGAGCGGCCGCTCCGACACCATCTGCAGCCCGAGCGCGATGAGCTGGTCGCGTCGGGCCTCCGGGCTCATCCTGGTGCGCTTCGTCTGGGTCACAAACACAGTTTAGGCGACTTATTGACCAGTGTTCAATAGCCTATTGACTAATGTTCAATAGGCTCTTACTGTGATGAGCATGACAACGCACAATGTTCAGGTTGCCATCGTCGGCGCCGGATTCTCCGGCCTCGGCGCGGCGATCAAGATGAGCCAGAACAGCTTCACCGACTACGTCATCCTTGATCGCGGAGCCGACTTCGGCGGCACCTGGCGCGACAACACCTACCCCGGCGCCGCGTGCGATGTCGCGTCGAACCTGTACTCGTACTCGTTCGCCCCCAATCCCGAATGGTCACGCTCGTACTCTCATCAACCCGAGATCCACCGCTACATCAACGACGTGGCCGATCGTTACGGCGTGCGCGACAAGGCCAGGTTCGGCGTCGAGGTCATCCGTGCCGCGTGGAGCGAGTCGGAACAGCACTGGCTGATCGACACGGTGCCCGCCGGAACCGATCCGGCCACCGCTGCCATGACGACGTACCGGGCACAACACCTCATCGGCGCGGTCGGACCGTTGTGCGAACCGAATCTTCCCGACATCGACGGCATCGAATCGTTCGGCGGAACTGTCATGCATTCCGCGCGCTGGGACGACGACGTCGAGCTCTCGGGTAAGCGCGTCGCCGTGATCGGCACCGGTGCGTCGGCCATCCAGATCGTCCCCGAGGTCGCCAAGCGCGTCGCCCACCTCGACGTCTACCAGCGCACTGCGCCGTGGATCGTCCCACGTACCGAGCGGCCCTACACCCCCGTCGAGCACTGGCTGTTCAAGAACGCGCCCATCGTGCAGAGCGCCGGCCGCGCGGGGGTGTACGCCTTCAACGAGTTCATCGCCTTCGGTCTGACGCACTCGCGTACCGCGCTCAAGCCCGTCGAGCTCGTCGCTCGCGCCAACATCGCACGCGGAATCCGTGACCGTAAGCTGCGCGACAAGGTCACTCCCCGCTTCCAGGTCGGCTGCAAGCGAATCCTGCGATCGAACGCCTGGTACCCGGCACTCGATCGACCCAACGTCGACCTCGTCACCGACCCCATCGCACGCGTCACGCCGTCGGGCATCGTGACCGCGGACGGCACCGAGCGCGAGATCGACGTGTTGATCGTCGCGACAGGCTTCCACGTCACCGATTCGCCCGTGTTCGACTGCATCGTCGGCGCCGAGGGACGATCGCTCGCCCAGACGTGGGAGACGAACGGAATGCAGGGCTACAAGGGGTCGTTCGTCCACGGCTTCCCGAACATGATGCTGATGGTCGGTCCGGCGACCGGACTCGGACACACCTCGATGGTGTACATGATCGAGTCGCAGCTCAACTACCTGGTCGACTATCTCAAAACTGTTCGCACACAAGGGATCACGCGCGTCGACGTCGACGAGGAATCGCAACGCGGGTACAACACCGGTATTCAGCACGCGCTCCGCAACAGCGTCTGGGTCAATGGCGGTTGCGCCTCCTGGTACGCCGACGACAACGGCAACATCACCACGCTGTGGCCGGGCTTCACGTTCAACTTCCGCAAGCAGACCCGACGATTCGACGTCGCTGCATACTCTGTCGCGCGTGATTCGTCGGCGGCCGACATCAACACCCCGCCCGTGCTCACGAGCACCCGCGCCTGATCTCGACCACATCCGCATGCACGCCGGATCTCGCACACACCAACACACAAAGGAGAACACCATGAAGAACTTTCGCGATAAAGTCGTTGTCGTCACCGGTGCGGGCTCGGGCATGGGCCGCGAACTCGCGGTGAAGCTGGGCCAACAGGGCGCCAAGCTGGCGATCTCCGACGTCAACCCCGACGGTCTGGCCACAACGGAGAAGCTCGTCGCCGAGACCGGCGCACCGGTACACGCGCAGATCCTCAACGTCGCCGAGCGTGAGGCGGTTCTCGATTACGCCGACACCGTGATGGCCCACTACGGCAAGGTCAACGTCGTGTTCAACAATGCGGGTATCGCGCACCACGGCGAAGTGGAGCGCACCGAGTTCAAGGACATCGAGCGCGTGATGGACGTCGACTTCTGGGGCGTCGTCAACGGAACCAAGGCGTTCCTGCCGCACGTCATCGCCTCAGGCGACGGCCACATCGTCAACACGTCGTCACTGTTCGGTCTGCTGTCCGAGCCGGGCCAGGCGGCCTACAACTCGGCGAAGTTCGCCGTTCGCGGATTCACCGAGGCGCTCAACCAGGAGATGTTGATCGCCAAGCACCCGGTGCGCGTCACCTGCGTGCATCCCGGTGGCATCAAGACCGCGATCGCTCGCAACGCGACGGTCGCCGACGATTACGACCAGGCCAACTTCGCCAAGTTCTTCGACAAGTACCTCGCGCGGACCTCGGCGTCGTCGGCTGCCGACACCATCATCAAGGGCGTGAAGAAGAACAAGGCGCGAGTTCTCATCGGCGCCGACGCCATCGTGCTCGACGTCTGGGTGCGTCTCGTCGCGTCGAAGTACCAAGGCGTCGTGGCGGGCGTGACCAAGCGCGTCACCACCTCGTTCCGCTGACCGCTGTCGTCGTTGCCCTGTTCGTGCAAAAGACGACGTAGTCGAACGCACGAACTGGGCGACGCCCTTCTCTCCGATCGAGCGGTATCCACACGACCGAAGAATTGTTCGATTTTCCTCGCCGTTGTCCGTATTGTCGGGCAGTGTAGAACACATATTCGACACGTCGTGGGGCGGGGGTGACCGCACGTGAACAGCAGCAGCAATCGCAACAGCTGTGAGAATGGCCGTGCGCCTTCGGCTTTGGCTTCTGCTGCGGTGGGGTCGGCGGATGCGGTGGTGGCGGAGAAACTGTCACGGCTGGCTGCGGTGTTGGAGGCAATCCCTGCCGAGGTGTCGGTGGAGACGAAAGCTGCCGCCGAAGCGCAGATGGCCGGCTATGCGGTCCAGTTCACGCCCACCGAAATCACCAATCGACCAGTTAGTGCCCGCGTGTGATGTGCACAATCGGCGCGTCGGGCCGAAACCCGGACAGTTCACCACCCGCATGATCACCGACGGACCCGACACCGGCCGGGTTGCGTGGCGACTCAACGCCCAACCGGGTATGCCCGAGAATCCGGAACACATCAACCGCATCGCCGACGTCAAAGCCGACTTCCACGACCACCTCACCGCCGAACACACCAACACTCAAGCCGCAGCACACGCGACAGGCACAAACGCAACGGTTACCGAGACCGGCGCGCGAGCCTCGGATACAGCCGGTACCGGGATCGTCGCGGACGCAGTCGGTGCCTGGATGATGACGCCGCCTTCGACGCCAGCCGCGCCGAGGGCGAACAAGGCGACGGTCACCGACATCGAGCTCGCGTTGGCGGGTTCGATACCCTCCGCCGACACCCTGCGCCTCAGCGCGCGGGTCGACATCCAACGGAACCTCACTGATCCACCCGACCCCGACCCGTCCACAGACCCCGACGCACCAACCAGCCCCTGGTGGCTCGGCGACGTCGACCCACCAGGCGGCCTCGACCCACCCGCGGCTGACGCCGCCTGACCACCGCGTCACCTGACCCGCGCGCCAACCCGGCCGACACACTAGCCCAACGAACCGGACGAACCGTCGAATCAGGTTGCGCCGCAACCCGTCCACACCCCGCCACCACACCCCGGTGGCGGGGCAGACGTGGTTGGGCAGACGTAATTGGGCTCGCGCGGTTGGGGCGACGGAGCAATGTCGGGCCACCTTCAGATCTCAGGGGGCAGCGGGAGATTTACGACGCCCGGCCACGTCGTGGATAGCTGTTCGGTGTCGAATCAGCAGCCTGCTGACCCGTAACGACTAGAGGCCGTGCTCGCCGAGCCACGCGACCGCGAGATCGCGTGGCTTGGCGCCCGCGTCTGCGCGGCGTGCCAGTTCGGCGAGATCGGCGGTGGTGATCTCTCCCGCGACACGATTGATCTGCTTGACCTCGCTGCGGGTCAGCGCTGCGGTCCGGTACACCGGCACGAGATTCTGCGCCCGCGGACCGCTTTGCGGCGAAGCGCTCGACGGGGTGGATGGGGTAACCGGGGTGGACGGAGTAGATGGGGCGGACGGAGTCTGTCCCGCGTCCTGTTGTGTCGGCGCGGGCACTCTCAGTGCCTGGATCTGGGGTGCCGAGGGGTCGAGGGCGACCGCGGCGCCGAGCGCTGTCACGACGCCGACAGCCTGTGCCGTCCCGACTCGTGCAATCACCTCGCGTGCCGATCCGACCGACTCCACCGCACCGAAGCGACAACCCTGTGCGGCGAACGCAGCCATGTCGGCGGGTTGCGGACGTCCCACGACCACGACGGGAAGCCCCTCGGGCAGTCGCCCACACTCCGATAGATCCGTGACATCGCTCGACTGCGCCAGCGACGTCGCGACAAAGACCTGGGGTGTTGCACTCACCGGCGTCGCGTCACCCACCGAAACACCCTGGGGCAGAGAGCGGTTGAGCTCGTCGTAGACCTCGTCCGACGACGTCACGATCGCCTTCGGTGCCAGCGAGGTGAGCAGTTCGCCACTGAACGCGGGAAACAGGTCGACCTTTCCGCGATCCATCTCGTCGAGCAGTGCGGTGTCGTCGCCGCGCAGCATGTCATCTGCAACCGGTGCACCGACGTCTCGCAAGGCTCCGGCGTAGATCTCGGCCATCACCCGTAGCGCCGGATCGTCGGCCGAGCCCAGATGTAGCAGTCGACTCGATGACGCGGAGTCGCGCGACGAATCCGAACATCCCGCGAGCACCCCGGTGACAACCATCGCAACCGCAAAGACGACAGCGGTGGCCCACACACGATTCCGCACGGCTCTCACGGTATAACGATGCCCTTCCGCGAGTAGCATCCACCTCGTGCCAATGCCCAACCTCCGCCCCGGTGCTCGGAACGCGCGTCCGCTCCCCCGGATTCCGGTCCCCGTTGCACGGGCGGTCGTCGACTGCGCAGTGTATGTCGACGGGATCAGACAACCGGGGCGCATCACCTACGCCGACGCGTTTGCTCAGGTACGCGAGAGCGGCGAGGGATTCGTGTGGCTCGGGCTCGTCGCGCCTGACGACGCGCAGATGACCGGCGTCGGCGAGGTGTTCGGCCTGCACGAACTCGTCGTCGAAGATGCGGTGCATGCCCACCAACGTCCGAAGCTCGAGGTCTACGACGACACGCAGTTCCTTGTGCTGCGGACGGTCAAGTACGTCGAGCACGAGTCGATGGAGAAGGCCAGCGAGGTGGTCGAAACCGGCGAGATCATGGTTTTCGCGGGTCGCGACTTCGTCATCACCGTCCGCCACGGCGACCACACCCACCTACACAATCTGCGTCGGCGACTCGAAGCCCGACCAGAACGCCTCGCGCTGGGTCCCACCGCCATACTGCACGCCATCGCCGACAAGGTCGTCGACTCCTACCTCGCCGTTTCCGAACGGATGGAGGACGACGTGGTGTCGATCGAGAGCACCGTCTTCTCCCGGCAACAACGCTGGCTCAACATCGAGCCGGTCTATCTGCTCCGTCGCGAGGTACTCGAACTGCGGCGCGCGGTCACACCGCTGGCGGGCCCTCTGTCGCGGCTGGCGTCCGACAACACGTTGGTGCCCAAGGAGATTCGACGCCAGTTCCGCGACGTGTCCGACCACCTCAGCACCGTGATCGAGCACGTCGTCGAATACGACGAGGTACTCAGTTCGCTGCTCGACGCCGCCGCGACGAAGGTGAGCATTCAGCAGAACAGCGACATGCGCAAGATCTCGGCGTGGGTGGCCATCGCCGCGGTGCCGACAATGGTCGCAGGCCTCTACGGGATGAACTTCGACATCCTGCCCGGCATGCACGACCGACAGGGCTTCGGCATTTTGTGCCTGGTCATGTTCCTCATCTGCGGCGGCCTGTGGGCGACGTTCCGTCGAAGTCACTGGCTGTAGACGGCGACGTACCTGGCCCCGTCGGCGACGCCTCTGGCTGCGTGGACGGCCCGCGCGGAGCGTTGCGCACCTGATCACATAGTGGCGGGAGAACGCCTCGGGTCGGCGATGTCGATGCCCGCTTCTGCCCACGCCTCGCGCAGGGCGTCGGCTCCCTTGAGTCGCACCCACGCGGCTTCGTTCGCGGTGATCGGGATCGTGCGCAAGAACCGCACCGGTTCCATCGGGTCGGGTAGCGCAAGCTCGCCCAGATCGTCGGCCACCGTCAGTAGCGCGGTGAACGGCGCGCCATCCCACAGGGGCTCACCGAGATCGACCAGTGCGTCCGGCGCGAGGATGAGTCCCTCG
>NZ_LZMO01000264.1:0-93862 GCF_001665715.1 Gordonia sp. 852002-10350_SCH5691597 | reverse complement strand
ATAAGAGACAGGGTAGCAACCAGCCGAGGCCCTCGTTGGTCAGTGGTGGTCGGTCCGCTCAGACGGGCAGACGGCTCGTGCTCGTTCGACGTAGATCCGAGAACGTCTGGATCGACGTCGAGATCGCGGTGGCGATGGGACGGCTGTTGACGTCCTCGGTCTTCGACACCATGACGACGTTGTCGATGTAGGGCTGGATCGTGCTGGTGTTCTGCACCGTTGCGACGATGATCAACTGGAAGCCGAACTTGCGGAACGCCGCGAGTGCCTGCTGCGCGAACTGCGGGTCGGACTTCGAGAACGCCTCGTCGAGCATCAACTGCGCGAAGATGGGACGGTTTCCCTTGCCGTGCGGACTCGCCAGGTTGAAGCTCAGCGCGCCTGCCAGACAGAACGCCATCAACTTCTCTTGCTCACCACCCGAGTTGTCGCCCGCGTTGCTGTACGTGCGGATGGTCTCGCCGGTCTCGGCGTCGCGTTCCTCGCAGTAGAAGTCGAACCGGTTACGCACGTCGAGTGCGTCTCGCGTCCACTGACGGTCTTCGGGCGTTGCGCCGGCGAGTCGTTCACGCAGAAGCAGTATGTCGGCGTACTGCTCGAGGATGGCCTCCTCGTCGCCGAATCCGACGGCTGCGGTTCGCGACGAGATCTGCCGCGCCTTGTCGGTCAGTTCGGCGACTGCCGCGAGAGTCTTGCGACCGGGGCAGAGCCGTAGGCGGGTTCCGCGGTTGAAGGCCACCGAGCCAAGCCCGGAGTTGACCCGCTCGATCTGCTCGACGATCCGTCGCTCCTCGGCCTCGGCCGCCATGTGCAGACTCAGGATCGCGCCCGGCGCCTGCTCGGTGATGAGTCGTCGCATACGCTCGTAGGCGGCAGGCAGCTCGCGCTCGTCGATGCGGCGGCACAGCGCGACATAGTCGTGGACGCGCTCGTCGAAATCGTCGCTGTCGTTCGGGATCGCGTCCGGGAACTCCTTGTCGTAGGCGTCGAGGACGCGACCCAATTCGTCGCGCGAACGTCGAGTGTCGGCGCGCGTCCGATCACGCTCGCGCCCAACGGCTTTGAGTAGATCCTGGCGGAACGGATCCGGTGCGAGCACGTCGAGCACCGCCGCGGACTCCTCGCGGAAGCGATCGAGCGTCGCCTCCGCGTGGGCAGAGACGGGTTCGATCTTCAACCTGTCGACCAGGTCGAGTAGTTGAGTACGACGCTTGTCGTGGGTGGCGATCTTGTCCCGCACGAGTGCGGCCTGCGAAATGGCGGCGCGGACCTGCTCCCAGATGTCCTCGGCCTTGCGTTGCAGCGCCTCGGTGTCGGGATTCTCCTCCATGAGGAGCTCGTACTGTTCGGTGAGCGCGTCGACGCGGTCGTCAGCGGTATCGAGGTCGATCTCGTTCCACGCGGCGAACTGTTCGCAGACCCGTCGGTAGGCGTCGCGTCGCTGCTCCTTGGCTGTGCGCTCTCGGTCGAGTTCGGCACTGCGAGCTCGCGCCTGCTCGTACAGCTCGTTCTCGGACTCGAGTTCTTCTTGCAGCGCAGCGATTTTCGCGCTCACGTTTCCGACGAAGATGTACTGGGACGGACGCAACTGCTGACGGTCGTCCTTGATGGCAAGCTTCGCCGAGTCCTTGCGAAGACCACGGTCGGTCACGGCCTTGGTGTGTGCGACGAAATCCGCGGTGGAATCGACGCACACGTAATTGCCGAGTTTGGCAAGGATCGTGAGGGCCTCGTTGGTGCACGGGTGGTCGGGTTCGGCCGCCCGGAGCGTCGCCCCGAGCGTGCCCGGCTCCACCATCGGCGCGGGACGCGTCTCTGCGTGGTGGAGCTGAATCCGCCCGCGCATGTCGTGCTCGTTGACGAACTTGAGGGCAGCCGCAAAGTGATTGTCCGGCACCAGGAGTCGCAGCCCGGCGTTACGCAGCACCTTCTCGACCGCCAGCCGCCACCTCTCAGCAGAGGGTTCGAGCTCGACGAGTTCGGCGACATACCGCAGTTCGGACTCGTCGAGTTGGAGTGCATTGGCGATGATTCGACGCATCTCGTGTTCGGCGCGAGGCAGCGCGGAACCGGCGTGGCGCACGCGCTCGAGTTCGTCACGGGCAGCGTCGCGTTGGGAGCGCGCAGCGACCTCGGTGGCGAGAGTCTCGGCGAAATGTGGCTTGCCCGCCTCGAGTTGACCGTCGAGTCGGGTGGCCTCCTCCATCAGGTGCTCGCGTAACTCCCAGAACGCCTCACCGTCTTCCGGAATGTCGAATCCGAGCGCGGAGATCTTGTGTTCATAGGTGGCGCGACGGATCGACGCCTCGTTGCTCGCCTTCTGCGCCGTCGAGAGTTGTTCCTGCAGCGGCGCGAGATCGCCTGTCGACGTTGCGATCCGACCGAGAAGGTGGCTGTGATCCCGGCGGAGTTGATCGTGCTGCGAGTTGAGTGCGGCGAGGTCGGAATCGAGGCGGGCGATTTGATCGTCGAGGTCGGCGATCTCGGGTTCGGCATTGTGCAGCCGCAGGTTGGTGACGTATGAGCGGACGACCTCGGGCTCGATGGTGTCGAGAACCGTGAAGGTCGCCGACTCCGCCGCATAGCGTTCCTGCATCGCCTCGACGTTGTCGAGGATGGTGCGCTTGCGCCGGGATACGTCGAGGAGTTCACGCGCCTCGACCAGTGGATCGATCTGCTCGAGTGCGTCGGAGATGCCTGCGATGCTCGTGGGTTCGTCGAGCATGAACTCGCGTACGAACTGTGCGAGTCCGCCAACGCTCTTGAGCGACTTGGCCTTTCCGAGCAACTGCTGTGCGGCATCCGAGCCGCGGATACCGATCAACGAGTACAGGGTCGACAGATACTTGCCCTCTCCCGGACCGCCCTGCCAGCCGCGGTCGCGGAACCGGGCGGCGCTGTAGCCATTCGCGGCCCACTCGTTGCAGGCGTCGACGATGTCGACGTCACCGTCGTGGATGAAGTGCGCGCTATGGGCATCGGTGAGTTTGCCTGCGCCAAGCCACTTCAGCACCAGTCCGGTGATGGCTGTGCCCGACGTCGAGGTGTAGGTGACGGCGATCGCCGCCCAGGCTGGGCCGCTTCCGCGGAGATACATGATCTCGCGGTGTGCTCCTGTTGCGTCGCGACGCTCGCCCCACGCACCACGCACGTACTTGCCGACGGTGCGTCGACCGCCGGACGAACCGGCCGCGGTGGTATCGCCAGAAGCATTGAAGTTGCGACGGTGATCCGGCAGGAAGGCCAGCGAAATCGCGTCCAGCAGTGACGATTTACCACTGCCTGACGAGCCCGTGATGAGTGCGCCGCCCGGGCTGAACCCGATGGAGTGGTAGCCGTCGAAGACTCCCCAGTTGATGAGCTGCAACCGGGACAGGTAGTACTGCTCGTCCCCCTCGCCGCGATCGGGCGTGCTCCGCTGATCGAGCGTTTGCCGCTGATCGAGCGTGTCCCGCTGATCGAGCCTGTCGAGATCACTCACCACTCGTCTCCTTCGTCGTCGGAGTATTCGTCGGTGGAATCCGACTGGTCGGCGGGCGTCGAGTTGCCTTCTGCGCCCGCCGAATCGGCGTCGACGGCGAGATCGTCACCGGTGTCGCCCGCGCCGATGAACTGCTCGAACTGATGCTGTAGGTCGGTGATCACCGAGGCGGTCATCACCGCGGTGATCACCGGGCTGACGGTGAACGTGTCGGGATCGTCGCGGTGTCTGCGTAAGAAGTCGAGCTCTTCGAGCTTGTCTATCGCGTGCTCGATCCGCTTGTCGAACAACGCGAGGTCGCGGTCGATCGTGTTGGTCACGCCCGCGAACATCTCGTGGATCTCCTCACGGGTGATGATCGCTGTCTCCTCGCGCGACGAACGCAGGAACTTGGCGAGGTGCAGGGCGAGGATAGCGTCGTAGGTCTGGATGGTCTCGCGCTTGAGAATCTTTCTGCCCCAACGTGACTCGTATCCGGCCTGCTCGACGAATGCCACCTGGAGCTCGTCGACAAGGCGCAGTCGGAGGTCGAGCTCCGACAGGCGGCTGCGCAGCACATCCTGATACTCGGTGACCCACGCCCACAATTGTGGGTTGCGGTCACCACTGACATGCCTGCGCGTGAGGAGATTCTGCAACGCCCAGCATGCGCGATCGGGCATCGCAGAGACATCACCGTCGAATCGGGGCGCGCCTGGTCCGTCGATCCTCCCGTGTGTCGCCGCGGTCGGCAGATCGTCGTATCCGGCGAACTCGTCGACGGGCGTGCCTGCGGAGACAGCGGCGTCCGTAGATGCTTCGGGAGTGTTCGGATCGGTGGTGTCGGTGCTGGTCATCAGGCGTCGGCTTCCGTGCTGAGAATCGAATCGGTATCGCTGTACTGGGACGGGATGGGCTCGCTGAACATCAGCGTCGGCACTTCGATCGCGCGGTCCTCGCCCTCCAGCGACCGGAACCGCACAAACGACGACCCCTCCCCAGGCTCGCGCTGCATTTCCCGAGGCTGGCGCTGTGCTTCCTGAGGCTGGCGCTGTGCTTCCCGAGGCTGGCGCTGTGCTTCCCGAGGCTGGCGCAGGGCCCACGACCACAACACGATGACATGCGTGAGGTACGGCTCGTCGAGCGCGGCGATCGCGTCGCTCAACGACAGCGGTCCCGCGGTCAGCTTGTCGTTCACCACGTCGGCGAGTTCCACCGTGTCGACCTGCCCCGCGAGAGATGCGAATGATGCCAGGTTGGTGCGTCCGTCGGCGGGTCGTGCCTGCTCCGGCGGTGCCGGATTGCGGATTTCGAACGCGAGCCGACCGATGGATGTCACCTGCGGCGTTGCGACCGGCAGCTCGTAGCCGAGACGACGATCGGCGAGTGAATCCTTGAGCAACTCGTTGGCGGTGGCCAGTGCGTCGTTGAGCTGTCGGGCAACGCCACGGCTCTGCTCGAGAGTTCCTGATGCGACGAACCGTCGGATTCGACGGGCACAACGCTGCCTGATCCGCCCGACCTCAGCCATCTGCTCACTGACCAACGGGAAGAAGTTCTCCATCACTGCGCGCAGTCCGGTGTCGATACTCGGCAGCCTGTCGACGACGAGCTCGATGTCGGAGATGAGGCGGGCGCGCTGCACCGGATCCTGGATCATCTGGGTGAAGGCGTGATAGGACGCGCTTTGGGATGACTCGAGGAGGGACTCGTAGTCGTCGAACATCTGTCGCTGTCGATCGCGGTAGGCGAGGTCGGAGTCGTGCGGGTCGTCGAGCAGTGCTGTGGTGATGCGATCGAGCATCGCGCCGTACTGGCCGATGTCGGTGATGATCTGCTCCATCTGGTAGGCGATCGCCCGAGCCTCGTCCTCAGCTCCCCGCAGGTCGAATGGTCGACGGCGTCCCTCGTTGAGTTCGACGAGTTCGGCGTCGAGTTCGTCGATCTGGCTCTCGATGTCTTCGCGAATTCGTTCCGGATCGTCGGTCACCTGAGTCGCGACCCGGTGCAGACCGGCGGCTACGCCCATGATGGACCCGCCGGTGGCGACGCTGTCCTCGCGCCGCAACCGACGCATGTACGCGATCACCGAGCGCGCCTCAGTGCTCAGGAAGCACACGTTGGGCGCCGACGGCGATGCCGCATCGGTGACGCGGTGCAGCCACCCCTGCTTGGCCCACGACTTGATGAGATCGAGGCCGGCGGGCTGGTCGGAGGTGCCGAGTGCGGCGATGTCGCGGTCGAGGCGAATCGCTAGCTCTGACTCGGAGTGGCGAATTCCGAAATCGAGATGACGCTCCATCAGCGTGACGTACATCGCGGAGTTCGAGGCCGCGAACAGTCGGACAGCTGCGGACCGCTGGATCGAGCGGTTCGCCTCGAACGTGTCGGTCAGCGTCAGAGCCCCATCCACGGCAGAGTTCACCATCGTCACCTCACGGTTGCACCTCGTTCACGGACCGCGGTCGAGTCTGCCATGGCCGGTCGGCCCTACCGCGAGCGCACCTCAGTGGCAGAGAACACGCTGTCAGCGAGACGCGACCCAGTTCATTTCGCGAGCACGTGCGGCACGGGTTTGGCTGACGGAATAGGGTTGACGCTGGACGCGCACACCCGCGCGTGGCCAGCGGTTGCGACACACGACCCAATTGTGTCGGGCGACCGCACTCGAGAGCGAAGGCAGGTTATGAGCGACAAGCAACCGACCATCATCTACACCCTGACCGACGAGGCGCCGATGCTGGCGACCTACGCCTTTCTGCCCGTTATCCGGGCGTTCGCCGACTCCGCCGACATCAACGTCGAGACTTCCGACATCTCCGTTGCGTCGCGCATCCTGTCCGAATTCCCCGACTATCTGACTGACGAGCAGAAGGTCGGCGACCACCTCGGCGAACTGGGACGTCTCACCCAGGACCCGGACACCAACATCATCAAACTTCCCAACATCAGCGCCTCGGTCCCGCAGTTGCTTGCTGCGATCAAGGAACTGCAGGCCAAGGGATACGCCATTCCCGACTATCCGGGCAATCCGAAGACCGACGAAGAGAAGGAGATCCGCGACCGGTATACGAAGTGCCTCGGTAGTGCTGTCAATCCTGTACTGCGAGAAGGTAATTCGGATCGTCGCGCACCCAAGGCGGTTAAGGAGTATGCCCGCAAGCATCCACATTCGATGGGCGAATGGTCGATGGCGTCGCGTACCCACGTCGCCCACATGCGTGAAGGCGACTTCTACCACGGCGAGAAGTCGATGACGGTCGAGGGCGACCGCACGGTGAAAATGGAACTGGTCACCGCCGACGGCGAGTCCATCGTCCTCAAGCCCGAGGTCAAGCTTCTCGACGGCGACGTCGTCGACAGCATGTACATGAGCAAGAAGGCGCTGATCGAGTTCTACGAAAAGGAGATGGAGGACGCCTACAAGACGGGCGTCATGTTCTCGCTTCACGTCAAGGCGACGATGATGCGGGTCAGCCACCCGATCGTGTTCGGTCACGCGGTGCGCACCTTCTACAAGGAGGCGTTCGCCAAGCATGGCGACCTCTTCGACGAACTCGGCGTGAACGTCAACAACGGGCTGTCGGATCTGTACGCCAAGATCGAATCGCTGCCGGCGTCGAAGAAAGAAGAGATCATCGACGACCTGCACAAGTGCCACGAACACCGGCCGGAGCTCGCCATGGTCGACTCCGCTCGGGGCATCTCCAACTTCCACTCTCCCAGCGATGTGATCGTCGATGCGTCGATGCCCGCGATGATCCGCGCCGGCGGCAAGATGTATGGCGCCGATGGTCGGCCCAAGGACACCAAGGCGGTCAACCCGGAGTCGACGTTCTCGCGGATCTATCAGGAGATGGTCAACTTCTGTAAGACCAATGGGCAGTTCGATCCGACGACGATGGGCACAGTGCCCAACGTCGGACTGATGGCCCAGAAGGCCGAGGAGTACGGCTCGCACGACAAGACCTTCGAGATCCCGGCCGACGGTGTCGCGAACTTCGTCGACCTCGACACCGGGGAGATCCTGCTGTCGCAGAACGTCGAGGAGGGCGATATCTGGCGCATGTGCATCGTGCGCGACGCGCCGATTCGCGACTGGGTGAAGCTGGCCGTGACGCGTGCGCGTGAGTCGGGCATGCCGGTGGTCTTCTGGCTCGACCCCTACCGCCCCCACGAGAACGAGCTGATCACCAAGGTCAACACCTACCTGAAGGATCACGACACCGAGGGCCTCGACATCCAGATCATGTCGCAGGTGCGTGCCATCCGCTACACGATGGAACGCCTGATCCGCGGCCTCGACACGATCTCGGCCACCGGCAACATCCTGCGCGATTACCTGACCGACTTGTTCCCGATCCTCGAGCTCGGCACCAGCGCCAAGATGCTGTCGATCGTCCCGCTGATGGCCGGCGGCGGTCTGTACGAGACAGGCGCGGGCGGTTCTGCCCCGAAGCACGTCAAGCAGCTCCTCGAGGAGAACCATCTCCGGTGGGATTCACTTGGTGAGTTCCTGGCGCTTGCGGTCAGCCTCGAGGATCTGGGCAAGAAGAACGACAACCCGAAGGCCAAGGTGCTCGCCAAGACACTCGACGCCGCGACGGGACGACTGCTCGAGAACAACAAGGGTCCGTCGCGCAACACGGGCGAACTCGACAACCGTGGCAGCCAGTTCTATCTCGCGATGTACTGGGCGCAAGAGCTGGCCAAACAGACCGATGACGAGGAATTGGCCAAGCATTTTGAGCCGCTGGCGAAGACGCTTGCCGAAAACGAGGATGCGATCGTGGCCGAGCTGAACAAGGCGCAGGGCGAAGCCGTCGACATCGGCGGCTACTACGCCCCGGATTCGGACAAGTTGGCTGAGGTCATGCGTCCGAGCGCGACGTTCAACGAGGCGCTCGACTCCGTTCGCGGCTGACGCGCGGTACGACGACGAAACTGGCTCCCGATCTGACACAGATCGGGAGCCTTTCGTATGTGCGGGCTTCTGCGTGTGTGCGGACCGAAAGTCCCGTTCGTCGGGCTGTCGGGTGCACTAGCGTGAATTCCGGGGTTGGGGTTCACGCTGAGCAAGCTCGATTCGGCCAAAGGAGGCCCACGTGAGTGACCACGAAGTCCGCATGATCGTTCTGTCGACGGATGATCTCGACGATTCCATCAAGTTCTACAGCGAGACCTTGGGCATGGCGCTCAAGTTTCGTGACGGAGCGCATTTCGCCGCTCTCGACGGCGGGTCGTTGACGCTCGCGCTCGCCACAGACGTCGACCATCCGATACCGGGCAAGGTGGTGGTCGGTATCAAGACCGATGACGTCGACGGTGACGCGAAAGCTGTCGAGGAAAGCGGTGGCGCCATCATCAAGGGCCCCTACGACGACGCGCACGAGCGTCGAGCAGTCGTTTACGACAACAAGGGCAACGGACTGGTCTTCTACAGCCCGCTCAAGCGCTGAGGTCGCGCGGCACCCGAGTCGTGGTCGGGTGGCCGCACCAGCGTCGACCCCACGACAACTTTTGTTCACATATCGCAACGACCATGTCCGAGTTCAGTGAAACGACGGATATGGGGAGAATGCGGATGCGACGACATCGGTACATGGCGGTCACGGCTCTGGCGTGCGCGACGACGGTGATGGCGGCGTGCGGCGGTGACGGAAGCAACGATGCGGCCGGACCACTGTTGAATCCCGTTGCCAAGGGCAAGCTTTCGGACCATGGCGGGGCGACGAGGGCCGGCGACGACCGCAGTTCGCTCATCGCCGACTCCATCCGAAACTCCGGGGCCAAGAACGTCATCCTGCTGATCGGTGACGGCATGGGAGATTCCGAGATCACCGTTGCTCGCGACTACGCGCGGGGCGCGGGCGGCGCCTTCAGTGGGATCGACGCCTTGCCGCTGACGGGTCAGTACACGCACTACTCGCTCGACAAGGACGGAAAGCCCACCTACGTCACCGATTCGGCGGCGAGCGGTTCGGCGTGGTCGACCGGCACGAAGACGTACAACGGGGCGATCTCCGTCGACATCGAGGGCCGCTCCCAGCAGACGCTGCTCGAACTCGCCAAGAAGGCAGGCAAGGCGACCGGTGATGTCACCACCGCTGAGATCCAGGACGCCACACCCGCGGTGCAGGTCGCGCACGTCACCAATCGCAAATGCTATGGGCCCGAAGAGACATCCGAGAAGTGTCCGACCGACGCCTTGGAGAAGGGTGGCAAGGGTTCGATCACCGAGCAGTTGCTGGGAACGCGAGCCGACGTCGTGCTCGGTGGTGGCGCCAAATCATTCCAGCAAACCGCCACCGCAGGCGAATACCAGGGCAAGACGCTCGAGGTCCAGGCGAAAGCGCGGGGCTACCGGATGGTGCGCAGCGCCGACGAACTCAACGGGGTGACGATGGCCAACCAGGACTCCCCCGTCCTCGGACTCTTCGCCGACGGCAACATGCCCGTCCGCTGGAACGGACCTGTCGCGACCAAGGGCGGTTACCTCGAACCAGCCGCGACGTGCACCGACAACCCTGAACGTGGCGCATCCACTCCGAAGCTCGCCGACATGACGAAGAAGTCCATCGACCTCCTGAAGGGCAACGACAAGGGTTTCTTCCTGCAGGTCGAGGGCGCGTCGATCGACAAGCAGGATCACGCCGCTAACCCGTGCGGTCAGATCGGCGAGACCGTCGATCTCGACGAGGCGACGAAGGTGGCGCTCGACTACGCCAAGGACAACCGCGACACACTGGTGATCGTCACCGCCGATCACGCACACAGCAGTCAGATCGTCGAGTCGGTGACTGCCGAGGACGTACAGAAGGGCGCCGACGACGCGAAGCTGCCCCTGCAGGTGGAGAAGGACGCCATCTATCCGGGACTCACCCGCGTGTTGACCGGCAAGGACGGCCAGCCGCTCACGGTGTCCTACGGAACGTCGGACAATCTGGACGCGATGGATCAGGGCCACACGGGCACGCAGGTGCGGATCGCCGCGTACGGACCGAGCGCGGCAAACGTCGTCGGCTTGACCGATCAGACCGATCTGTTCTTCACCATCTCTCGCGCACTGGGACTCCAGGCTTCGTGACGTCGACGGTGTGGTCGGGTGCGGCTCACGGTCAGGGGTCGGCCGTTCGGTAGCGTGACGGCCGTGAACATCCGTCGTTTCCTGCTGCCCGTAGCCGTTGCCTCGTTGACGATCGGACTCGCCGCGTGCGGCTCCGATTCCGATTCAGACTCGGCTGCATCGACGTCGACCTCGTCCACGTCGACGCCGTCGTGTCCGTCTGCGGCACCGGCCGCGGATGCCAAGCCGGACTGGACCCTTCGTGGCACGACGGGAAGTGTCGACGTCGTCGCCTCGACCTCGACGACGGCACCGGCAGTCACGGTGACCACTCCGTTCGCGGTCGACCAGACGCAGGTTCACACCCTGCGGGAGGGCAGCGGCGAGGTTGTCCCCGACACGGCCACCGTCAGTGTCTGTTACGTAGGCGTCAATGGTCGTGACGGCAAGCAGTTCGATACCAGCTATTCAGGGGGCACTCCCGCTCAGTTCCCGCTCGGTCAGGTTGTCGTCGGTTTCAAGAAGGCCATCGCGGGTCAGAAGGTGGGTTCGTCGGTTGCGGTCGCGATGAACCCTGAGGATGGGTACCCGAATGGCAATCCCGCCGCGGGCATCAACAAGGGTGACACCCTGGTCTTCGAGCTGACGATCGTCTCGATCGACGGGTAAGGAGTCACGCGGTTTCGTCCGCGAGCACACGGAGCGCGAGCGCCGTCTTGCTGGCCAACGGGCTTGCCTGACAGCCCAGATCCTGAAGGCCGCGTCGCAGATCGCTCGCGACGGCCACGGCCCGCGCTGCGACGTTGTGCGACGATTCTCCCTCGCGGACATCGATGTACGTGGAGACCCCGACGACGTCGAGGTGGTCGGACAACCACCTCTCCACCCGAACGTGTCGGACGTCGCGAATCGACGTGTTCCATACCTGCGAGGTGATCGGCCCACGGATCACGAGGTGATCGATCGGTGTCCCCGACGACGCGCAGGCAACCAGAAACCGACGCTGCGCAGTGTCGAGGAGATGGGTGGGGTCGGCGCCGCCGTTGATCGCCGCAGACATACTGCCGGCGGGATGACGGGCACACGCCGATGCTCTGAGCTTGCGGTTGCTACCGCACCATTGATCGGAGATCCGGTATTCGAACTGGTCATGATCGAACGGGCCGGCCCAATCGCCGGTGAGCCGATCGCTGCACTCCGGATGCATGGTGACCGTGAGGTCGTCGAAGACGCCCGTGCGCATCCTGATTGCGACTCTGCTGTCGTACAGGGGGGTCGGAACGTCGGCCGACGCATCGCGTGACTCTGCGAACCAGAACTGTCTGTGCTGCGAATCGGCGACACGACGACCGAGTGCCGAGGCCGCGTCGTCGACTTCCGTCTCGATATTGAACGTGATGCCGATCGGGACGATCACAAATCACCTGCCACTCTCCCGTTGTGCACGACATCGTCGATCGCGCCGATTGGACCTTCGCCGGATGCGTGCACCGACTGGACTTCCAGCCTTCGTGAAAGATCCGCGGGCTGCACGAGTACCTGGGTACTCGAAATCAGCGTGTGCGTACTGAGGTAGCGCGGTACGCATGCACCACAGGGCGGGCGTCGGGGATACTGATCGGGTCACGATCTTCCCAGGGCAGTCGGCACGGGTACGGAAGAGGAATCGGTGGTCGATCAGAGAAGTACCGTTGAGCGGGTCTTGGCTGTGACTGCGGAGACCGTCGACCGGGTGGTCGGTTGGTCGCATTTGCCCAAACCGCTGGCGTTGGCCGTGCTGGTCGGCATCCGCAGCCAGCTGCGCGCGCTGAACCTCGTCGACACCGATCCCGATCCCGTCCCGCCGCTTGATCCGCCGTTGAAGGCGTCTGACCACTGCAAACGCACGATCGACGGACGTTTCGACAACCTCGCCCAACCCGATATGGGATCTGTCGGTGCCCGTTTCGGACGTAACGTGCCGCTGGAGGCGACCTGGCCCGAGCGCGGGGCGAGGTTTCATGAACCGAGCCCGCGTGTGGTCAGTGAGAAGCTGCTCGCGCGCACCGAATTCCAGCCCGCAGACACTCTCAATCTGCTTGCGGCCGCGTGGATCCAGTTTCAGGTCCACGATTGGGTGAGTCACCTCACCCCACCTGATTCGGAGCCGTGGCTCATCGATATCGACGCCGACGACCAGTGGCCACACTCCCGGCCGATGCGGGTTCCACGCACGCCCGCCCTCGACGGTCCGGCCGACGTCCCGCCGACATATGCGAACCGAGACACCCATTGGTGGGACGCGTCGCAGATCTACGGCGACACGGAGGAGTACGCGGTCGCGATCCGCGACCACGATGCCGAGGGCAATCTGCTTGCCACCATCGAACTCGCCGAGGACGGACTCCCCACCCTGGCGGCAGAGCAATTGCTGGATGCGAACGGACCCAAGGCGAATTCGTGGCTGGGACTCGCGCTGATGCAGTCGTTGTTCCTGAGGGAACACAATGCGATATGTCGACGACTGACGGTCGCATACCCCGACCTCGAGAAGGATCAAGATCGGCTGTACAACGTTGCGCGACTGGTCAACTCGGCGTTGATGGCCAAGATACACACCGTCGACTGGACGCCTGCGATCATCGCGCACCCCACAACCGTGACGGGCATGCATGCGAATTGGTACGGAATACTCGGTGAGAACTTCACCACGAAGTTCGGTCGACTCGTCGACAACGAGATCCTCTTCGGAATCCCAGGTGGCAGAACCGATCTCGACGGGGTTCCCTTCTCGTTGACCGAGGAGTTCGTCGCGGTCTACCGCATGCATCCGCTGTTACCCGACCAGCTCGATGTGCGCAGTCTCGCCACCGGTCAGACCCGCCGCTCCTACCGGCTCGACGAGCTTCTCGCCGACCACGTGCATGAACGAATGGCCGATTGGTCAATGGACGATCTGCTGTATTCGTTCGGCAGGGCCTTTCCCGGGGCTTTGACCCTTCACAACTTCCCGGCCGCTCTACGTGACCTCGCGCGGCCGACCGGCGAGGCGATCGACCTCGCCACCGTTGACGTCCTGCGCAGCAGAGAACGAGGAGTCCCCCGCTACAACGAGTTCCGGCGACATTTCCGACTCCGGCCCGCGAAGAGCTTCAGCGATCTGACGGACAATGCCGAGTGGGCGAAGCAACTCGAGCGGATCTACCCCGACATCGACGACGTCGATCTGATGATCGGTCTCTACGCAGAACGCAAACCTCGAGGCTTCGGATTCTCCGACACCGCTTTTCGCGTCTTCATCTTGATGGCATCACGCAGGATCGCCGCTGATCGATTCCTGACGACAGACTTCACCCCAGACGTCTACACCGAAGCGGGGATGGCGTGGATCCGCGACAACACGATGCGCACTGTTCTGCTCCGCCACTTCCCCACGCTCACCCCGGTGCTCACAAAGGTCACCAACCCATTCGCACCGTGGCCCTCGACCTGACGCGCCGAAAGGACTCTGACAATGAGCCGTGAATACGTGTTGTGGGAGCCAGAGATGGAGGACACCCCGCCTGGCGAGGCGGAAGTGGTGGCGAAGATGGTGCAGATCCTGCACACGAACAACGAGCACGCCTACGCCAAGTACAAGCGCGGCGTCCGGGACGCACACGCCAAGACCCACGCCGTACTACGCGGTGAACTCGAAGTTCACGCCGATCTGCCAGAAGAGCTCGCCCAGGGATTGTTCGCGGAACCACGGACGTACCCGATCATCGCTCGCTTGTCGAGCACGTCGGGAGCCATCCGTACCGACCAGATGAGAGGCGTCCGCGGCCTCGGCATCAAGGTCATCGGCGTCGATCCGACCGCCGAGCGCGCATTACCCGACGACACCGCCGTCACCCAGGACTTCATCATGGTGACCCATCGAGAGTTCTTGTTCGCGAATGCGAAGGACTATCTCATCAAGGGTATGCCGACCGCAGTGCTGCTCGCCCGTGTCTCCGATCCCGTCCTCGGGTTCGGCGAACGGTTGTTGGCGGCGCTCGACTCCCGGATTCTGACCAAGATCGGGCATCCGCTTCCGGAGACCCTGCGGGTTTTCATCAAGGAGAACACGCACATTCTCGGCGACACCTTCTATACGTCGGCTCCGCTGCGCTACGGAAAACATGTCGCGAAAATGCTGTACGCGCCCTCGTCCGCTGAGGTGTGCGCGCTGGCAGGCCAGCCGACGCCTGACTATCGTGGCGTGAACGCGCTTCAGGACATGACGGTCGATTTCTTCGGCTCGCACTCGGCTGAATATGAACTGCGCGTGCAACTGTGTACGAATATCGACCGAATGCCGATTGACGATGCCACGCAACCGTGGTCAGAAGAAGAGTCGCCGCATCGAACCGTTGCGACGATCAGATTTCTGACTCAGGATCCCTACACGCCTGCGCGACGCGCATACGGTGACGACGTCCTCTCGTTCAATTCCTGGCGCGGACTGAAGGCGCATACCCCGCTCGGATCCATTAATCGCCTCAAACGCGACGTGTACGACGCGTCGAGTCGATTCCGACATCAGAAGAACAATGCTCCGATGTGCGAGCCGACGAGTGAGGCCGACCTCCCCGAGTGAGTTTCCTTACTCGAACCTTCACGACTCAATTTCTGGCAAATCGCCCTATACTGCTCAACCATGGAAGGGCGCTGGCAACTCCTCGGCCGGCCCGCCGAGCAACAGTTCATCCGCTCCGCGCTCTTGCGATCTGGGGATCGCTGTGGAGTGGTGGTGGTCGGACCCGCGGGTGTCGGCAAGACCACGCTCGCCAGGATGGTCACCGATTCTCTCGGTAGGTCTGTCCGCTGGGCGGCGTGTACGGAGTCGTCGCGCGCCATCCCCCTGGGCGCCTTCGCGCCGTGGGTCGCTCCCACCGCGTCGCGCGACCCGATCGCGGCGCTGGTCTCCGCGCGCGAGACGCTCGTCGCTGAACCGGGGACGGTCATCGGAATCGACGACGCTCACATGCTCGATCAGCTCTCGGCGACGCTGCTGCACCAGATCGCCATTGATCGCAGCGCCCGCATCATCGCGACGGTGCGCACAGGAGAACCGGTGCCTGATGCGGTGACCTCGCTGTGGAAGGACGGCTACCTCCACCGGCTCGAACTGCAGAACCTCACCAAAGAGCAGTGCGCTGAACTGGTCGAACGTGTCCTCGGCGGCTCGTTGGAGGGGTTGAGCGCCGACGTCATCTGGGACTCGTCCGGCGGAAATCCGCTGTTCCTGCGGAACATGATCGAGGGCGCTATCGAATCCGATGCGTTGTCGGAGGTGTCTGGCGTCTGGCAACTGCGAGGCCCGACGGCTGTTCCCTCCGGCCTGGTGGCATTGCTCGACGACCGTCTCGACCGTGCGGGGCCGCAAGTTGTCGATGCGCTCAAGGTGTTGTCGCTCTACGAGCCCATCGACATCGACCTCCTGATCGGGCTGGTCGGCGAGGAGCCCGTCGACGAGGCCGAGACCATCGGGCTGATCAAGACCACTCGCGACGGCAACACGACCAATGTCCGGTTCGCCCACCCGCTCTACGGTGACGTGGTTCGCCGACGTATCAGCACCATTGCGGCTCGACGACTGCGCGCCGAACTCGTCGACGCGTTGCGCGACCACGCAACCGATACCGCTGCCGAGCGCATCCGGCTCGCACAGTTGAGCGTCGACGCACATCGCGACGTCGACACGAGCCTGCTGATCGCTGCGGCGAAAGATGCGATCTTCCTGGCGAATCTCCCGCTCGGCGAGCGTCTGGCCCGCGTCGCCTACGAACACGACGGCAGTCTGACCGCCGGAGAGCTGCTGTCCCGCGCGATCATGTGGCAGGGGCGGGTCGTCGAAGCCGACGCCGTCTTCACCGAGTTCGACCCCGAGTCGTTCAACGAGTTCGAGCTCGTGGTGTGGGCGGTATCGCGCATGAGCCTGATCTTCTGGATGCTCGGCGACGTCGACGAAAGTCATCGCATGCTCGAACTGCTCAACGAGAAGGTCGAGCATCCGACGTTACGACTCGTCGTCGACGCGGTTGCCGCGGCGATGGCCGTCCACGAGAACCGGATCGACGAGGGAATCGCGCTCGCCGAGCACGTCCTCGAAAGTTCCAACGCACCCTCGCAGGCGATCGACTTCGCAGCCTTCGGTGCGGGGCTGGCCATGTCCATCGCCGGGCGTGGACGTGACTACGCCCCCTACGCCGAGCGCACCCGTGCGAAGAAGAAGGCGACGGACGGGATGATCAGCGTCATGGTCCGTTACTGCGACGTCCTGGCGCTCACGATGGTCGGCGACCTCAAGGAGGCGCGAAACCGCGCCACCGAGTACACGCAGTTCTCCTCCTCGGGTCAGTTCCTCGGATGGGCGATCGCCAAGATCGCGGCAGGTGTTGCGGCGACGTACAGCGGTTCGTTTCGTGAGGCGATCAGCGAGTTCGAACAGGCACTGGCCGCTCTCAACGCCAAACAACCACTCCCGTGGCGCCTGCCCGGCCGGTTGATTCTGGTACGGGCGTACGCGGCGCTCAACGACGTCGACGAAGCCGAACGGGTACTCCGGGACGCAGATGAGCACCGCGGCCCGCACCTGGCGATCCACGACTCGCAGAGGGTGCTCGCGCAAGCCTGGATCTCTGCGGCGCAGGGCGCCGAACGCGCGGCGATCGACCACGCGCATGACGCGGCCGCGATCGCTCACGACTCCGGCCAACTCGCACTCGAGGCCGAGTCCCTTCACCACGCGACTCGTTTCGGCGACAAGACCACAGCTCCGCGTCTCGCGGAGCTCGCGACACTCATTCAGGGAGACCTGGGCCACGTCTACGCACGGCACGCAGCGGCCCTCGCTGCGAGCGATCCAGATGAATTGGCCGCGGCCTCACACGATTTCGAGGATGCCGGACTCCTGCTGTCGGCGGCCGATGCCGCGGCACAGGCGGCACAGTTGTACGACCGTGCGAAAAGACGCGGAGACGCCACGGCCTGCTCAGCCAGAGTCCTCGCGTTGTCGAAAGCGTGCGATGGAGCGACAACGCCCGCGATCCGGGCGACGGCACGACCGCTGCCGATCACGGCTAGGGAGCGCGAGATCGCGGTTCTCATCGGTCGCGGCCTGACCAATCGCGAAATCGCCGAACGCCTGACCGTCTCGGTTCGAACTGTCGAGGGTCACATCTACCGCGCCTGCATCAAGCTCGACGTCGCCGACCGCGACTCGTTGGCGGGCGTCGTCAACGACGCCCAGGTCGGGTGAGATACAGGGCGGGTGAGTACGGGGCGGCTGAGATGCTGAGACTTCGAATCGCCGCGCTCGTGTGGGTTCAGTTCTTCACATAGTCGGCGAGATGCTGTGCCGTGAGTGTCGAACCTGCTGAGACGAGATCGGCCGGGGTGCCCTCGAACACCACTCGGCCACCGTCGTGACCGGCGCCGGGACCGAGGTCGACGATCCAATCGGCATGCGCCATCACCGCCTGGTGATGCTCGATCACGATCACCGATCTGCCACCGTCGACAAGGCTGTCGAGTAGTCCGAGGAGTTGCTCGACGTCGGCAAGATGCAGGCCCGACGTCGGCTCGTCCAGAACGAAGATCCCGCCCTTGTCGCCGAGGTGCGTCGCAAGTTTGAGCCGTTGTCGTTCTCCGCCGGATAGCGTCGTGAGCGGTTGCCCTATCGTCAGGTAGCCGAGTCCGACGTTGGCGAGCCGCTTCAGGATCTTCTGCGCGGCAGCGACTTTCGACTCACCCGCGGAGAAGAACTCGAGTGCCGCGTCGACCGACATGTGGAGGACCTCGGAGATGTCCCGTCCGCCGAACAAGTAGTCGAGCACTTCTGGTTGGAATCGCTTGCCCTCGCACACCTCGCAGGTGACGGCGACCCCGGCCATGATCGCGAGATCGGTGTAGATGACGCCCGCGCCCTTACAGTTCGGACACGCACCCTCCGAATTCGCGCTGAACAGCGCAGGTTTCACTCCGTTTGCCTTTGCGAATGCCTTTCGGATCGGCTCGAGGAGGCCGGTGTACGTGGCCGGGCTGCTACGCCGCGAACCCTTGATCGCGGATTGATCGACGGTGATCACGTCGTCGCGGCCCGACAGCGATCCGTCGACAAGAGAGCTCTTCCCGGAGCCGGCTACGCCCGTGACCACACACAGGACGCCGAGCGGGAAGTCGACGTCGACGTCCTTCAGGTTATGCGAACTCGCCGCGCGGATCTCCAACGCTCCGTTGGGTTCCCGCACCTGCGTCTTCAGGGTGGCGCGGTCGTCGAGGTGGCGTCCGGTCAGCGTGTCGCTTGCGCGCAGGCCGTCCACCGAGCCTTCGAAGACGACGTTGCCGCCGCCGGTACCCGCGCGTGGTCCGAGGTCGACGATGTGGTCGGCGATGGCAATGACCTCGGGTTTGTGTTCGACGACCAGCACCGTATTGCCCTTGTCCCGCAGTTGCAGGAGAAGCCGATTCATACGGTCGATGTCGTGTGGATGCAGCCCGACCGTCGGCTCGTCGAAGACGTAGGTGATGTCGGTCAGCGCCGACCCGAGATGGCGAATCATCTTGGTACGCTGCGCCTCTCCACCCGACAGCGTCCCGGACGGGCGGTCGAGCGAGAGATATCCGAGACCGATGTCGACGAACGAATCGAGCGTGGCGCGCAGGGATTCGAGCAGCGGTGCGAGTGTCGGCTCGTCGAGCGAGCCGACCCAGTCGGCGAGATCGGTGATCTGCATCGCGCACGCATCGGCGATGCTGACACCGCCGATCGTCGAACTTCGTGCCTTCTCCGACAGTCGCGTCCCCTGGCAGTCCGGACAGATCGAGAAGGTGATCGCCCTGTCGACGAATGCCCGTATGTGGGGTTGCAGCGCGTCTTTGTCCTTGGCCAGGAACGACTTTCCGATCTTGGTGATGAGGCCCTCGTAGGTGACGTTGATGCCGTCGATCCTGATGCGTGTCGGTTCCTTGTACAGCAGGGCGTCGAGTTGGCGGGCAGTGAACTTGTCGATCGGTGTGTCCGGATCGAAGAAGCCGCAGCCGCGGAAGATGCGCCCGTACCACCCATCCATGCTGTAGCCGGGGATCGTGATCGCGCCTTCGTTGATGGACTTGGAGGCGTCATAGAGCGCAGTCAGGTCGAAATCCGAGATCGATCCCCTGCCCTCACATCGAGGGCACATTCCGCCGACGACCTCGAAAGTCCGCTGCTCCTTGACTTTTCGGCCCGCCTTCTCTGTCGTGACGGAGCCCCCGCCACTGACAGAAGCGACGTTGAACGAGAACGCCTGCGCCGAACCGATGTGTGGAGTCCCGAGTCGGCTGAAGAGGATGCGGAGCATCGCGTTCGCGTCCGTCGCCGTTCCGACAGTCGAGCGCGGGTCGGTACCGAGACGCTCCTGGTCGACGATGATTGCGGTCGTCAGTCCGTCGAGGACGTCGACATCCGGCCGATTCAACGAAGGCAGAATCCCTGAACGAATGCGCTGTAGGTCTCGTTGATCAATCTTTGCGACTCGGCGGCCACCGTGCCGAAGACGAGTGAACTCTTGCCGGAACCGGACACGCCGGTGAAGACGGTGAGGCGTCGCTTGGGAAGGACGACGGTCACGTCGTTGAGATTGTTGACCCGTGCGCCGACGACGCGGATCTCGTCGTGACGATCGGCGGCCGGCGGTGCTGACGAACTCATGTCTGGGTCATCCCTCTCGACGACGTGATGTTGCGGTCGGTCTCGTGCGTGTTGGTCTCATGCGTGTTGGTCTGGGGGGTATCGGACTCGAGAGTATTGGTCTCGGGAGCACTGGACTCGCAAGTGTTGGTCAGCGTCGTCCAGAGCGGGACGACGCACACCGAGATGATCTCGTCGATGGTCTCCTCCGACATGCCGCCGGTGATGAAGATCTCGTGTCGGGCGAGATCGAAGGGCAGCGTTGCGGCGCGGGGCGGAAGCGGGTGCGGTCCGAGTTCGCCACGTGCGCGAGCGCGTTCGAGCACAGGAGCCATCACGTCGTCGACGTGGCTGGTGATCAGTCCGATGACCGCATTGGTGGAACCCTCGGGCAAGTCGGCGAGCAGCGAGCGGATCGTCCGGGGGCCCAGCTCGGCCAGCCTCACCCGCATTCGGGCAAGGATCGCCTGTAGGTCGCCTGCGAGCGATCCGGTGTCCGGGACAGTCAGAACCTCGCGGGCGACGTCGACCATCGCCGCCATCGCCATCTCGACCTTCGTGTCCCAGCGTCGATACAGGACGGTCTTGCTTGTTCCGGCGGCGGCCGCGATCCCCTCGTAGGTGAGCGCGGCGTATCCGCGTTCGGCGATCTCGGCTCGGACGGCTTCAAGGATGTCTGCTTCGAGTTCTGTGCCACGGCGACGTCTGGTCACACCCAATCCTTTCGACACGTTGCGTATCTTATCCGATCGTTCTACTCTCCTAAGAAACGTACCGTATCTAATTTGAAGGAGGCGCGATGAGTGCCGACGAGCCCACGACGACGTCTGGTGCGACGACCCGCACCGACATCGCTGCACACGTCCAGGCGAAAAAGGGACCACCGCCGGTCGTGAAAGTGTTGGCCGTCGTCATCGGCACCGCGGTTCTGTTGTCGGTGATGGTCACGATGTTCGCGCTTCCCGCTGCGCGGTCGGCCCCCCATCACGTTCCGATCGGGGTCGTCGGGTCTGAGCAGGTGATCGGTCAGGTCGATCGCCTGACCGGCGACTCGTTCGATGTGACGACGTACTCCGGCGAGGCGGCCGCGCGCGACGCGATAGAGACGCGCGCGATCTACGGCGCGTTGGTCGTCAAGCCCGGAGCGGACCTGACCGTGCTGATCGCCAGCGCGGCGAGTCCCACCGTGGCAACGATGATCGAGACAATGGGACAACGGGTCGCCGACGCCACTCACGCACAGACTCGCGTCGTCGACGTGCGTAGCTTTCCGTCCAAGGATCCGCGCGGTGCCGGATTGGCGGCCGGTGCGCTCCCCCTGGCGCTCGGCGGCTGGATCAGTGCGATGGTGATCATGCTCGTGATCAGCTCGGCGGGTGGTCGGATGATCGCGGCGCTGGGCGTGTCGGTCGTCGGTGGCTTCGCGCTGATCGCGATTCTGCAGTTCCTGGTCGGCACGTTCGACGGGAACTACTGGCTGACATCGCTGGCGGCCATGCTCGGTATCGCGGCCACCTGCTTTGCGGTACTCGGACTTCGCGAAGCGCTCGGGGGCGCGGGTCTGGTCATAGCGGCCATTGCACTGATCCTCCTGGGGAACCCACTGTCGGGACTCTCGAGCGCCCCCGAACTGCTACCCACTCCGTGGGGTGCGATCGGCCAGCTCCTGCCGCCGGGCGCAACGGGATCGCTGCTGCGAGATGTGGTGTTCTTCCACGGCAATGCCATCGCACACCCGCTCATCGTGCTCGGCTGCTGGCTTCTCGGAGGTCTGGTCCTCTACGGCCTGGGACTCGCGCGCGAGCGGCGTCGGCACGTCGCAGATGTGGATGTCGTCGAGTTCGGCTACCGCGAGACCGTCGATGCGTAGTCAGTCGATTCGTGGTCGGGGATGCGATTGCGGCAACAGCTCCCGAAAGTGAGTGAACAGTTGTACTCTGTTTGTCGTGACCGACAACATCGCGCCGAACGAACTGGCGGCGCTGGCGCAGCTGGGGTGCAGTGAACTCGCCGGCGCCATTCGCGGCGTTGCGAAAGTGCATCACGCGGTAACCGATCGTGTGTTCGCGGTGACCGATCGACTCGGCGGCTCGTCGAGTCGATCGGCTCATCTGCTTCACGACGCGGTGGCTGACACGACCTACAATTCGGTCTCCGCCGTGCTGGATGCCATTTCTGAGGTGGGTGCCGTGCTCCCCGAGCCGCGCCATTCTCCATCGGAAGGCTCGCGCGGCGCACAGGTTGTCGCCGTTCTCGATGGACTCATCGGCGACTCGCTCGCCGATCAGCGGTCGCCGTTGGCGCAGCCGATGTCGATCCGGGTCGGTGGTGCGACTGTGGCGGTCGAGGCCGAAGCGCTCCGTGCGGCTTTCCCTGAGGCCAGGGGGCACGTCGTCGTATTTCTGCACGGACTCATGGAGTCCGAGTTTGCGTGGTGCAGAGGTCGTCGTCCGACCTACGGTGAGCGGCTCGCCGCCGACATCGACGCGACCGAGGTGCGGCTGCGTTTCAACACCGGACGCCATATCAGCGACAACGGGCGCGAACTCGCTGTGCTACTCAACGATCTGACGCTCCAGTGGCCGGTGCCCGTGACGCGACTGACCCTCGTCGGGCACTCGATGGGCGGGTTGATTATCCGAAGTGCATGCCACAGCGCTGCCACCGAGAACGCCTATTGGTGCGGATTGGTCACGGAGACAGTCGGTCTCGGAACGCCGCATTTCGGAGCTCCGCTGGCTCGTACCGTGCATTTCGCAACAGGGGCGCTGCGGTCCGTTTCGGTCACCGCCCCGTTCGGAAACCTTCTCGCACGACGCAGCGCGGGCGTGCGCGATCTCTTCCACGGAACCCTTGTCGACGACGACTGGAGTGGCCGGGACCCGGACGCCTTCCGGCAGAATCCCGCCGCCGCGATACCGCTGCTACCGCACGCGCGGCACCTGTTCGTCACCGCATCGCTGACGCGCGATCCCAACCATCCGCTCGGCAGGCTGATCGGTGACGGGTTGGTTCTGACGCCCAGCGGTCGTGGTGAAAGTCGTGCTCGCAGCGTCGGATTCGATATCGACCACGGGCTGCATCTGGGTGGGGCCAGCCATTTCACCCTGCTCAACGACGACGCTGTCTACCGTTGGCTTCTCGAGCACCTGAGACCCCGACGCGCACTGCCGCCCGGGCGCGGCCAAAACGCCGCGAAGTGGAGCGTCGCCTGACACCATCCCTCTATGGGGAGACGAGCGTCGTTGGTGGTGATCACCGCCGCGTACATCGTTGCCCTGGTGGTTGCGCTGCTGTGGCTGACATGGGGACCTAGCGTCGGACAACTGTGGGCGGACACGCTCATTGCCGACATACTCGCCACGCTCGTCATCTTCGCGGTGAGTCGGTCGGTCGGAAATTCGAGTTGCTACGACGCCTACTGGAGTGTCATCCCGGTATTTCTCGCCCTGTTCTGGTGGGTCGAGGGCGATGCCATACATGGTGGCTCCCAAGCGAAGTGGCGGTGCGCCCTCCTCGGCGTCGTTCTCGTGGTCTGGGCCGTGCGGCTGACGGAGAACTGGGTCAGGTCGTTTCCCGGGCTGGTCCACGAGGATTGGCGTTACGAGCTGCTGCGGGGACGTGCCGGAAAGTTCTCCTTCCTCGCCGACCTCTTCGCCATTCACCTCATCCCTACGTTGCAAGTCTTCCTCGCGATGATCCCGGCGTACGTCGCGCTCACCCGAGCCGACGCCGGGCTGATGTGGTTGAGCGTCATCGCGTTCGTCGTCGGACTCGCAGCAATCACCCTGGAATCGGTCGCCGACCGACAGTTGCGACTGTTCCGCCAGTCGAGCGAGCCCGGTCAGACCGTCGACATCGGCCTCTGGGCGTGGTCGCGGCACCCGAACTACCTCGGCGAGTTCTTGTTCTGGGTGTCGATCCTGCTGTTCGGTATCGCCGCAGCCCCTGCTGACGCATGGTGGTTGTGGATCGGTGCGGGCGCGATGTTGGCCATGTTCCTCGGGGCGAGCATTCCGATGATGGAAGAGCGCAGTCTTGAACGGCGCCCGGCCTACGCCGACGTCATCGCGCGTGTGCCAAAATTTCTGCCGCTTCCCCGGCTCAGTTCCCGGACCGCCGACGGTGCGGGGCGACCCGGGTGAGTGCAGCAGTGCCGCTCGCCCACAACCGGGGGACGCGGAGTGTCGTCGTCGCAGGTATGGGCGATTCCGGCGTGCTCACCGCGATGCACCTCGCCCGCCGCAGCAGCGTCGTCGGAGTCTCGATGCGGCCCGCGCTGGTGAGCGGCCAGGAAGTCGGGCTGGATCGCCTACCCGGAGCGGTGGGCTCGCGACTATCGCGTCGAGTTCGGTCGGATGCGTCGACTCGATCCGGTGGACATCCGTCATGGTGAGATCATCGACCTCGATCACGATCGTCGAACGCTGCGCCTGCGCACGCCGTCGGGAACGGTTGAGGCAATCACCTACGACGCGCTCGTCATCGCGACGGGCGTCGCCAACGGATTCTGGCGCCAGCCAGTCCTCGAAGACGGCGACGACGTCGACATCGGTCTACACGGCGTGCACGAGCGCTTGGCGCACTCTCAGACCATAGCGATAGTCGGTGGGGGTGCCGCGGCATGCAGTTCTGCCGCCCAACTGCGTCGACGCTGGCCTCAGAAGGAGGTCGCTCTCTACCATCCCGGTGAGCTACCCCTCCCCCGACACCACGACCGCACACGCCGAAAGGTCTCACGACGACTGGAGTCGTCGGGCGTCGACCGACAGGGCGGACATCGGGCGGTGCTACCACCCGATACCGAGCTCGGAGCCATCGGCGCCGGGTCGATCCACTGGAGCACCGGACAAGCGGCAGTCGACGCGGACGCGATCATCTGGGCGGTCGGTCGGGTATCACCGAACACGACGTGGCTCCCCTCGGACATGCTGACGGACCGCGGGTTCGTTCGCGTCGACGATGATCTCGGCGTGCCCGGATACCGGGGCGTGTTCGCCGTAGGGGATGTCGCCGACACCGATCCGCTGCGCGGCTCGGCTCGCAACCGCGCCGACCGCCTGGTGGCGCGCAACGTCCTCGCCTACCTCGACGGCCGCGGGACTCGCCGATACCATCCGGCGCAGCACCGGTGGGGGTCGGTGTTCGGGCCCAGCGACGACGGGTTGGACGTGTTCTCCCCCAACGGAATCCGCTTCCGATTCCCACGATGGACCGTCGACACGGTACTGCAGCCGCTGATCGTGCGGCGCGGCATCTACGGTGGCGTGCGGCGGAGCGGTGGCGTGCGGCGGGGCTTTGTCAGTGCGCAGCGTCGTGGTCGAGAGTGACTCTGACCCGCACCGATCCCTTGCTGTCCTTCGATGCGACGGCGTGACCCGTCCGGTTCTCGCCGTCGAGGGTCACGCTGATCGGTGCGCCGTCGCCGGTGAAGTTGCGCCACCACGTCTTTCGGTCGGGCATGGCGACGCCGATCGTGACCGTGTCGCCCGATCGCACATAGTTCACCGGAAAGGTGACGTGCTTACCGGACTTGCGGCCCGTGTACGACACAGTGGTGAATGCACGGCCGAGCAGGCCGTCGAGTCCGGGGATGCGCAGGAGTGGGAGGACGACCGTCCTGTTGACCGCGCCTGCCACCCGCTGAAACCGGTTGGGCCCGTCGGACTGGCTCGTCTGGTTCACGACGTCTCCTTCGCTGTGACTGATCGAGCAGGTTCGATGATCAAGGTCCGGGTGGCGAGAGCCGGAGACCGCACTGTTGCCACCCGGGTATCGGGTTTGCGGCCGGTGCGAACCTGCGAGACCGTAAACCCCGCACTAGCCAGCCGCGTCTGTGATGCTTCGATATCGGTTGTCGCCCAAGCGATCCCCCACAGTGCGATCGGCGGGGCCAGCAGGTTGCGTCCGGTCGTTTCGAGACCGTTGGGGGTGACAAGGACTTCGACGATGAGGTCGTCTGCGCGGAAGAACAATTGGCGCAGTCCCTCGTCGACGTGCCTGTCGAGACGAAAGTCGAGGCCGAGAGTGGAACCGAACAGCGCCACCGCGTGGTCACGGCCGGCAGCCTGGAACACGAGATGGTCGATGCCGGAGATGTCGCCCGCGCTGAGCGTCGCGTGGGGCCGGGGTTTGCGGTACTCGGTCACCCCGACCGGAAGTCCATCGACGTGGATTGTTGCGGTTTCGCGGTGGTGGGCGTCGAGTCCCCGTCGTTCCAGCAGTGTCTGCCACGACGACGCGTCTGCGACGTCGAACAACACGCGGTGCCCGAGCTGACTGCGGTCGAATCGCAGCGTCGCGTTCGACGTGGCGTACTCGTCTGCGCTGTCGTCGCGCGCGAGAAGACGTCGGTATGCGTCGATGGTCGCGGTGAGATCGTCAACAGCCAATTCGACTACGGTCACGAGCGTTTACGCCTGCGCCGCTTGTCCGGAATCTCCACTGCCCTGCTAGTGAGATGCCAAGAGCCGCAGACACATTCATAGGAACGCAGCGTCGGGCCCGAACGTCCGGCCGCACGGATCCGGGTCACCGCGGCGTCGACCTCGTGCACGTCACGGTAGGCGTCCTTCTCCGGTGTCGGACAGGCCGCCGTGGGAGACGACCCACTCTGCGAAGAACGTGTCTGGGACGACCGAGAGGGCGACGAGCGCCTGTGCCCAGAGTGCGCGGTGCCCGCCTCGATACGCCGATAGAACTCGTCGAGTTCGTCGTCGGCGAACGGCGGCACCACAACTCCTCTCGTCGGACGTGACACCACGACCGCGTTGCGGCCGTCAACCTCAGCGTGCCATCCAGATCCTGCTGCGGACCACCTCGCGCATCCGAGCAAGTTGACCCTTCGAAAGGGTAACCGGTGGTTCGGCGTTCAGCAGGTGCTGGACCTGTGTGAAGAAGTCGCGGTCGGACAGTCCGAACTGCGAGCTGATCTCGCGCGACGAACCCCCACCGAGTGCGTACCAGCTCTGCTCGAAGTCGAGCATCTGACGCTGAGTCGGATCCATAAAGTACTCACCCTTTGTGCTGTGACCTGTGTCGATCATTGGATGTGGTGGATGTGGAACGGGCCCCGGCGAATGTCCGTCGTCCCTGGTCTGGAAAGCGAGCCCACCGCTGTTAACGTCCTTTGTACACTCGGCCCGGCGCGATGGATACCCATTTGGCCATGCGGCGCAAAAACTCTGGGCCACCGCAAGGTAACGAGTTGTCATCGGACGCGCCAGAGGTTCGAGTGCGCCTCGGATCCAAGGGTCGTCGACCTATGCTGAGAATCATGGCTGAGCACTCGGCAAACAAGGCTTCTGTCTCGTCGACACCCGAACCGGGTCCCGACAAGGACGTGACCGTCAGTTCGACGTCGGCGGAAACTCAGCCGACATTCTCCGAGCGACTCGCCAAGGGAGCACGGAAGTTCCTCTTCGTCGCGATCGCCGTCGCAATCGCGGTGATCATCTATTTCATTCTCGCGGCGTTCCTGCCGCGCTGGTGGGCAGAGCAGATCGGTCGCAACGTCGACGGTTCGATGGGACGGGGAATGGGCAGTGGCCTGTCGATCGGGTTCGTTTGCACGTTTATCCCCATATCGTTGCTCGTTCTCGCGGTGGCGTTCAGGGGTCGGATGAAGAACGTCGTCTCGATCCTCTGTGTGGTGATCGGCGTTGTGGTCGCGATCCCGAATCTGCTGACACTGAGTATTCAGCTCGGCGACAACAATGCAGCACACGTGGGCAAGCAGATCCTCAACGTGCGGGCACCGGGATTTCGCGCGGCAAGCGCCTGGGGCGTGATCATCGCCGTGCTGGTCGCGATTCTGCTGAGCATCTTCGTCGTCATGTATCGGCGACGAGGTACGAAGCTCAATCAGACGACCGGTGCCGATCAGAAAAAGCACAAGAAGTAGTCAGCGACCGCCGGCACGTGCACGCTGCTGGTCGCGGCGGTTCGCTACCACGCTGCTGAACAGTGCGGCGCTGATGAACATCACACCGATGAGTCCGGTCACGATGTCGTTGATGTGGAACTCGATGCTGAGCAGCAGGATCACGGCGAGTGCACCGATAGCCCAGTGAGCGCCATGCTCGAGGTAGCGATACGAGGCCAGCGTTCCGGTGCGGACCAGGTAGATCGTGATCGACCGAACGAACAGCGCGCCGATGAACCCGAGGCCCAAGGCGATGATGATCGGATCCGCGGTGATGGCGAACGCGCCGATGACGCCATCGAACGAGAACGATGCGTCGAGGACTTCGAGATAGAGGAACAGGAAGAATCCCGCTTTCCCGGTCGCTTTCGCTCCGGCGGACGGACCACCCTCGTGCAGGTCGGGATCGGACTGGAAAAGTGCGCTCAAGCCGTCGACCATGAGGTAGGTGACCATGCCGAGAATTCCGGCGATGAGGACTGTCGAGCGGATCGCGTCGGAAGCGAGGAACTCTGCGACCAGAACCAGGGTCACGGAGGCGAGGACGACCGGGAGGGCACTGAGCCGTCCGATCTTCGACATCGGACGCTCCAGCCACGTCAACCACGTCAGATCGCGATTGCTCAGGACGAAGTTGAGAAAGAGCATGAACAGGAACATCCCACCGAATGCTGCGATCTGCGGGTGTGCGTCGGTGAGAATCGTTTCGTAGCTCGGGCTTCCGTCGGCGAAGTGGTCGGCATCGTCGGGCGGTGGGTTCATCGCAAGCCGGAACGCTTCGACAGGATTGAGCCCGGCCGTCACCCAGACGATCATGAGTGGGAAGAGCAGGCGCATCCCGAAAACGGCGATGATCATGCCAACGGTGAGGAACATGCGCTGCCAGAACGCACTCATCCGTTCCAGCACGGTGGCGTTGATGACTGCGTTGTCGAAGGACAGCGAGATCTCGAGAACACCGAGTATCGCGGCGAGGGCCACCGCCTCCCATCCCCCGTAGAAGAACGCGACGACGAGCGCGAGGGCGGTGACGACGATCGACAGCCCGAAGATGCGCCCTATCAACGGAGTCGCTCGGCGTCCTTGGCGAGCGTCACGACTTCTGCCGCGAGCTCGGCAACAGTGCTCGTGTCAGCGTTCTCGCCCACCGCTGTCGCGAGATCCTCCGCAGCGCAGCGCAGGGCGAAGAGGCGGTCGCCGAAGTCGCTCACCTCTGCCTGAGTCAGAATCACGGCGTCGGAGGGAATAGAAGTGCCCTCCGTGAGCGCTCTTTGTTCGTAGGCGCGTTGACGGCACGACCGCTTGCAATACTTGCGCCGACGTCCGTGCTCGGAGTCGACCATCGACTGGCCGCACCAGGCGCATGCGTAGGGGCGCCGCCGCGATCGGGTTGTACCGCTCGTCGTGTGCTCCACGTTGATGACCGTACCCAAGTCTCATCGTCGAGGTTTGTTCGGCGGCTCGGGGCTGCGTGTCGCCGGTGATGCGGAAGTGACGCGGTCGGCGCGTAGAATAGGAGTGTTGAGCGTTCGACAGCGCTCGAGAAACGAGAGGACACCGCCAAATGGCAGATCGAGTACTTCGGGGCAGCCGCCTCGGCGCGGTGAGCTATGAGACCGATCGTGATCACGATCTCGCTCCGCGACGAATCGTCCAGTACCGGACCGACAACGGAGAAATCTTCGACGTCCCCTTCGCCGACGACGCCGAGGTTCCGTCGAAGTGGCCGTGCAAGAACGGTATGGAAGGCACGATCCTCGAGGGTGCAGAGCCCGAGGAGAAGAAGGTCAAGCCTCCGCGCACGCACTGGGACATGTTGCTCGAGCGCCGAAGCGAAGAGGAGCTCGAAGTGCTGCTCAATGAGCGGCTCGACCTTCTCAAGCAGCGTCGTCGCGGAGTCACCAACTGACGTTCGCGTCCTGAACCAGACATCAGCCGGGTGGAGTCATGTGACTCCACCCGGCTGATGTGTTTCGTGCTTCAGTTGTCGCTGTGCACCGTTGGGGCCATCAGCCTCGCTTGTGCAGCCCGATCTTGTGCAGGCGGTTCTCGATACCCCAGCGTGCGACGCTGGTGAATGCCTCTGCCATCACGCCACCGCTCATCTTCGACGAGCCGACCTCGCGCTCGGTGAAGGTGATCGGAACCTCGCGAACGTCGTAGCCGGCCTGGATCGTGCGCCACGCCAGGTCGATCTGGAAACAGTAGCCCGCCGACTCGACCGTATCGAGGTCGATGGTCTCGAGTACCTTGCGCCGATATGCGCGGTAACCAGCGGTGATGTCGTGCACGTTGGTGCCGAGTGCCACACGTGCGTAGGTGTTGGCACCTCGCGAGAGAACCTCGCGGTACCTGGGCCAGTTCACGAGCTTGCCGCCGGGAACATAGCGCGACCCGATCGCGAGGTCGGCTCCGTCGTTCACCGCGTCGAACAGGCGGTACAACTGCTCGGGTGCGTGGCTGCCGTCGGCGTCCATCTCGACGATGACCGCGTAATCGCGGTGCAGGCCCCATTCGAAGCCGGCGAGGTAGGCCTTGCCGAGGCCGTCCTTCTCGACGCGGTGCATCACATGGATACGACCCTCGTCGTCGCCCTCGGCGAGTTCGTCGGCTACGTCGCCGGTGCCGTCGGGACTGGAATCATCGACGATCAGCACGTGGACGCCCGGCATGGCTGTCTGCACCCTCGACACAATTCGGGGAAGGTTCTCGCGCTCGTTGTACGTGGGGATGACGACCAGTGCGCGCGCGCCGTCGGATGCGACAATCCCGCCCTCGTCTTGGCTGGTCGCATCTCCGCTACCCGTTGTCACCACGCTCCTCCGACTCCCTTGCATCACCCTGTGCGACCGGTGTGCCACCGGCGCGGACCCCAAAAGGCCCGAGAGTGAACCTATAACGACGCGTCAGGACGACCAAAAGCCCACCCACCGTCACCACGACGATGATCCACTGTGGCCATGCCCCGAGGACGGTCGCGACGGTCTTGGCCGAGTGCAACGGTAAGCGATCGGCGAGTACCGCCGGGGTGAACACGCCCGACTCACGTGAGATGGATCCGTCGGGTTCGATGATCGCGCTCACTCCGCTGGTCGCTGCGACGACGACTGCCCGGCCGTGTTCGACGGCCCGGAACTGCGACATCGCGAGCTGCTGATAGGTCATTTCCGTTTTGCCGAAGGTGGCGTTGTTCGTCGGGACGTAGAGGATGCGGGCGCCGTCGTCGACTGCGGCTCGAGCCGACCTGTCGAAAGCGATTTCCCAGCACGTGGAGACACCGACGGTGATGTTGCCGGAGCGTCCGGGGACGGTGATCGCCGACGGACCGGTTCCGGGACGGAAGTTGCCGGCCATCGACGCGTACGACGAAAACATGCTGAAAAACGGACGCCAGGGCAGGTACTCACCGAACGGCTGAACAATGTGCTTGTCGTAGCGGGCGACGGGTCCGTTCGCGCCGTCCCACACCAGGACGGAGTTCGTCGGCCGACCGTCGGAGTTCATCACGAGCGTCCCGACGAGGATCGGCGCACCAACGGAGATCGATGCGTCGGTGATCTCTTGCGCGGCGTCGGCGTTGGTGAGCGGCGAGATGTCAGAGGCGTTCTCTGGCCACGCCACGAAATCGGGCTGTTCGGCGGTTCCCGCACGCACGGCGTCGGCAAGACGCATGGTCTCCCGAACGTGGTTGTCGAGGACAGCCCTGCGCTGAGCGTTAAAGTCGAGGCCGAGCCTTGGCACATTCCCCTGGACCGCAGCCACCTGAACCGACGACGACGCGACGTTGCGGTCGAGTGTGTCGGGGGTCAGGGCGATCGCTGCGATAGGCCCCACAAGGGCCAACACGACCGCCAAAGCCGCGGCGCGTGCCACGGATCCGCTGCCGGTCACGACTCGGGTGACGAGGACGATGATGAGCCAGGCCACCGCCGCGCCGAGCAATGCGACGGCGCCTGAGACGCCCGGCGCACCCAGGATGGATGCGAGGGGTAAGAGCGGTCCGTCGACCTGGCTGAATGCTGCTCTCCCCCAAGGGAATCCGCCGAACGGAACAGACGACCGAAGAGCCTCGATAGTGACCCACGACAGTGCAAACCACAGCGGTGGGCACGGGAGTCGCATGGTCAACACAGCGCACACACCGAAGAGTGCCGAGAACACCGCGAGCACGACGGACAAGGCGATCCACGGAAGCGGCCCCACGTACACGCCGATCCACGGCAGCAGCGGGATATAGAACGCCAGTCCGTAGATGAATCCGACGACAGCGCCGAGGCGGGCGCGGATCGGCCCGGAGAGCGCCACGAAGAGCAGGCCCATCGAGATGACGGCCATGAACCACCAGTTGCGCGGTGGGAACGCCGACCACATCGCCAGTCCCGCCACGACGGCCAGAGCCGCACGCACGAGAAGTGGGGTCCAGCGGGCACCAGCCAGCCTCGACCACCGTCGATCGGTGCGCTCGGGGGTGGCGGTCCGGGTGGCGGATGACTCCGTTGGGGTCACCGAGTCGTCTAGGCCTGGCGTCTTGTCGTGTAGTGAACTGTCATCTACCGCGTTGTTGTCTACGGCGTTCTTGTGTACGGCGTTCCTGTGTACGGCGTCGTTGTCTACCGAGTCGCTCACCGGTCAGTGACCCTCGGCGCGGTAGATGTCGCGACCACGGTGCACAGTCCGGACGCATCGTGGCAGCGCGCAGCCGGGCGAGACGTCGGGAAGTGCGGGCACGCGGGATCGCGGGTCCAGCGACCAGCGCTGAACGCTCTCGTGCGATCCGGCAACGACGAGTTCATCGACTTCCCAGACCGCGTAACTCGCGGGTGCGCCGACCGCCAGTGTGCCGGTGAGTCCGTCATTGATTCCTCCCGCGCGCCAGCCGCCTCGTGTCGAGGCCGCGAACGCACCACGTGCCGAGATGGCATTTCGGGGCTGATGATGATGGACGGCCGCACGTATGGTCACCCATGGATCCATCGCGGTGACCGGTGAATCCGACGAGAAGGCAAGGGCCACGCCAGCTTTGGCGAGTGCGGCGAAATCGTTCATCCGAGCGGCACGTTCGTCGCCGAGACGCTGAGCGTAGAGGTTTCCCGGTGCGCCCCACTGCGCATCGAACTGCGGTTGCATGCTCGCGACGACACCACACGCGGCCAGCGTCTGAGCCTGGGATGCGTCGACCATCTCCGCATGTTCGACGCGGTGAGCGCGCGACGCGAGCGCGGGCGTACCGAACTCGGCCGCGAGCGTGTCAAGTGCACTCACCACGGTCGCCGTTGCCGCATCGCCGATCACGTGAAAGCCGGCTTGCAGCCCTGCTTCGGTGCATGCGCGAAGGTGGTCGAGAACGGTCTCCGGCGAGAGGTAATCGATACCGGTGACGTCGGGTGCATCGTGGTAGGGCTCGAGGAGCCACGCCGTCCGCGAGCCGACCGCTCCGTCGATGAAGAGATCGCCACCGAGAGCGTCGGCGCCGGTGATCGCGACGAGTTCGCGAGCGTGATCGGTGTTCTGTGCTGCCTGCCCCCAATAGCGTCGGACCTCGACGGCATGGTCGAGTTCGCCGATGGCGAGAAAGTCGTCGAGACCACTGATGTCGGGTCCGCCGTTCTCGTGGATCGCGACGATTCCCATTGCCGCGGCAGCGTCGAGTGCGCGCAGTTGTGCGCGGGTCCGCGACGCGGGACTCACCAACGATCGTGCGGCACCGCGCACGAGGTGATGTGCCTCGGCGATCAGCGGCTCCTCCGGGTGGTAGCCCTGTGCGTCCTCCAAGCCGATGACCAGGCGTCGCAGCGCCGTCGACGCGACGGCGGAATGTTCGTCGACTCGGGCCAGGTAGACCGGGCGATTGCCGACGACCGCGTCGATGTCGGCGGTTGACGGGAACCGGCCGTCGGAGATCTCAGCACCCGACCATGTCGAACTGTCCCAACCGCGGCCCCAGATGAGGTCGCCTTCGTCGACGGTCGACACGGCGTCGGCGAGCATCCGGAGGCAGTCGGTGCGCGAGACGGCGTCGTTGAGGGTCAGTCCCGTGAGCGCGAGTCCCGTCGACGTCAGATGCACATGTGCGTCGACGAATGCGGGTGCGACGAAATGCCCTTCCAAATCGGTCACAGCCGCATCGGGATGGAGTGCCCTCCCGACGTCGTCCGCGCCCACCCAGGTCACGACGCCGTCGGTGACGGCAAGGGCAGTCGCGTCCGGGGTTGCAGAGGAATAGACGGTCCCACCAAGGAGCAGTTCGGTTGCCACGGTTGTTCAGTGTGCTCCCTGTGGGGAGGCCGGTGTATCAGTGGCCCCGCGGGAGCTGCGGCTGGTCGGCCGACCAGCCGGTTGACGAGTTCGGTGTGGAGTAGGCGGGATCGTCGACGACGGTGCCGTCGATGACGGTGCCCCGCTTGACCCCTGCCGGTCCGTAGGCACCCGCGCGGGTCATCGCAGACATCATCGTGCGTGTGCCGACTGCGGCCAGCACCGGACGCAGGACGCGTCGCGTCGGCGGAAGGAGCGCGATGGTTCCGACAACAGTGGACACCAGGCCGGGCACGATCAGCAGGATCGACGAGGCGCCGACCACGGCGGTGTCGGCGAGCGGGGCTCGAGCGTCGACTTCATTGCGCGAGGCGCGACGGAGTTCACCGAACACCTTGCGGCCCTGCCAGCGAAGGATGAGGAAGCCGACGAAGGAGGCCAGGATGGTGATCAACACCGCCCAGGCGAAGCCGAGCGTCATGACCATGGCCACGAACACGGCGATCTCGATCACCAGGTAGACGAGGAAGTACGGGAAGCGCATGGGTGTGCCTTTCTGGTCCGATACAGGTGAGCTTCGACACCCGACGCCGCATCGGAGATGTGCATTCACCCAGTGCAACGAACGAGCACCCGATTTTGCTCCCGTGTCGCTGCCTGGTTGACACTCTCCTGTTCGAGATGGCCTTGCCGGTCGGCTACGTAGGGTTCTGGTCGTCTGCGCTCCGGTCGGATGCCTCGCGCATTGCTTCGAGAAACCGTCCAATGACAGCGAGTTCGTCGCTGCTGAACTCGTCAAGTGCCGTCAGCGCGTCGTCCACGAGCGTCCCGAAGAACTCCCGACCCGTGTCACGAGCACGATCGGTGACGGAGAGCAGGACCTTGCGTCGATCCCCGGGGTCGCTGGTGCGCTCAATGAGGCCGGCCCGTTCGAGTCGGTCGAGCACAGACGTAATGGTCGCCGAGTTCACTCCTCCAAGTTTTCTCCCCAGCCAGGCCGGGGTCGCAGGCTCTGCGTCGCGTTCGGCGTCGAGCAGTGCAATCAGTGCGCGTAGATCGGTTGGATGAAGGTCCACTGTTCTTGCGAACCGCGCTCCTCGAATGTCCAGGTCAGTCATAAGCGCACGCAACTGACGGATCAGCAGGTACCGCGGTCCATTCTCATCTGCGCGCTCACGGGAAGTCACGGTTCTCGACCTTAGCGCCACGATGGTATAGCTTGATCGACAAGTAACTAGATTGTCGAGGTAACTATGCGCGAGACGACACCCTTTCTGGCCTCACCCGTAGGCAGACGATTCTCCGAGGCATATGACTCACTCATCAATCGTTGGCCACCGGGTACCCGTCGGTTCGATCTCGCGACGCCGTACGGCAGCACGCACGTCGTCGCTTCGGGTCCCGATTCAGGTCGACCACTCGTTCTGCTTTCGGGTTCCGGGGCAACGCTGACGGAGTGGCACTCGGTGATCGAACAACTCAGTCGCCGACACCGCGTCTATGCGGTCGACATCCCGGGTCAGGTCGGTGCGTCAACACCGTCGAGCACGCCTATCTCGTCAGTCCCCGACCTCCTGGACTGGCTTGCTGTCACGGTGTCGACGCTCGGCGTCGACACACCGACGTTCATAGGCCATTCGTACGGGGCGATGATCGCTCTCGCGTTCGCCGGTGGTGGTTTCCCGACGGACGGGCTGATCCTGGTCGAACCCAACTCGGTCTTCGGTGGTATGCGCACCGGGTACCTCGTCCATGCATTGCCGATTCTCCTGTCTCCCAACGAGAACCGCGAACGACGGTTTCTGGAGTGGGAAACCGGGCGCAGACCGCTCGATGAGGCGTGGTCAGACGTAGCCGCACTCGGCGCAACGATGCCGACGACGAAACTCGTCATACCTCGGCGCCTGCGGTCCGTGCGACCGCAGGTCAGGCACCGCGCTGTCATCCTTGCGAAGGAGAGCCGAGTGCACGACGTTGCTCGCATCGCGGAAAACGTCCACTCCACGTGGTCCGGTGCACAGGTCGAGATAGTCGCCGATGCAACGCACCACAGCCTGCCGATGTACCCGAGCGTCTTCGGCGACGTGCTTTTGGCCGCACTCGATGAATCCGGGCGTTAGCACACGCTTATGGCCACCAGCTATTCCGACCGGCCCTCGATCTCGCCCTCGGCTTGCAGGTACACCGCCCGCAACTGATCGAGCATTGCGGCGGGCGGCGCCTCCCACATGTCGCGGTCGACGGCCTCGAGAAGGCGCTCAGCGATGCCGTGCAATGCCCACGGATTCGACTGATTCATGAACTCCTGATTGCGCTCGTCGAGCACGTAGGACTCGGTGAGCTTCTCGTACATCCAGTCGGCGACGACGCCGGTCGTGGCGTCGTACCCGAACAGATAGTCGACGGTGGCCGCCATCTCGAAGGCACCCTTGTATCCGTGGCGCTGCATCGCGGAGATCCACCGGGGATTGACGACCCGTGCACGGAACACGCGACTTGTCTCCTCCGACAGCGTGCGTGTTCGGACGGAGTCGGGCCGCGTCGAGTCGCCGATGTATGCCTCCGGGGATGTGCCGGTCAGTGCCCGGACCGTTGCCACCATCCCGCCGTGGTACTGGAAGTAGTCGTCGGAGTCGGCGATGTCGTGCTCGCGGGTGTCGGTGTTCTTCGCGGCCACCTTGATCCTGCGATAGGCCGAGCGCATGTCGTCGACTGCCGCGACGCCGTCGAGTTCGCGGCCGTACGCATAGCCGCCCCACTCGGTGTAGACGCGTGCGAGGTCCTCGTCGCTGCGCCAGTCACGAGAATCGATGAGTTGCAACAGACCCGCTCCGTAGGTTCCGGGTTTGGAGCCGAAGATCCTGGTCGTCGCCCGCCGTTGGTCGCCGTGCTCGGCGAGTGCCGCGCGGGCGTGCGCCGCGACGAAGTTCTGGTCATCGGGTTCGTCGGCCGACGCCGCGAGTGCGACGGCGTCGTCGAGCATGGTCACGACGTGCGGGAACGCGTCACGGAAGAAGCCGGAGATCCTGACGGTGACGTCGATGCGCGGACGACCGAGCTCGTCGAGCTCGATCAGTTCGAGATCGCGGACCCGCCGTGACGCCTCGTCCCAGATCGGCATGACGCCGAGGAGCGCGAGGATCTCGGCGACGTCGTCGCCCGAGGTACGCATTGCGCTGGTGCCCCACGCCGAAAGCCCCACGGAGGCAGGGTATTCACCGTGGTCGGTGAGGTATCGCTCCAGCAGGCTGTCGGCCATCGCTCGTCCCGTTTCCCATGCGAGCCGAGACGGGACCGCCTTGGGGTCGACGGAGTAGAAGTTGCGGCCCGTCGGCAACACGTTGATCAGTCCGCGCAGCGGCGAACCGCTCGGGCCTGCGGGAATGAAGCCGCCGTCGAGTGCGTGCAGAATGCGCGGGATCTCTCCGGCGGTCTGCCGCAGTCGCGGAACCACTTCTGTTGCCGCGAAACGCAATACGTCGCCGACAGCCGCGGGATGGCCGGACGCCGCATCCTCGACGGCCGACGCCGACCACTCCCCTTTCGCGCACGCTGCCACAAGGTCGCGTGCGGTGGCTTCGACGGTGTCGACGTCGTTACGCACGGAGTCTGCGCCTTCGTCGAGTCCAAGCGCTTCACGTAGGCCGGGCAACGCCTCTGTGCCGCCCCACAATTGGCGGGCGCGCAGCATCGCGAGCACGAGATCGACTTCGGCGTCATCGACCGGGGGTTCGCCGAGAACATGCAGGCCGTCGCGGATCTGCACATCCTTGATCTCGCACAACCAGCCGTCGACGTGCAACAGCATGTCGTCGAAGACCTCTTCGTCGGGCCGCTCGGTGAGGCCGAGGTCGTGGTCCATCTTCGCGGCCGTCAGCAGCGTCCAGATCTGCTGGCGGATCGCGGGGAGCTTCGCGGGATCGAGAGTCGAGATGTTCGCGTGCTCGTCGAGGAGTTGTTCGAGTCGTGCGATGTCACCGTAGGACTCGGCCCGCGCCATCGGGGGGATCAGGTGGTCGACGAGTACCGCGTGCGCTCGACGCTTGGCCTGGGTGCCCTCGCCCGGATCGTTGACCAGGAACGGATAGATGAGCGGGACGTCGCCGAGCGCGGCATCGGTGCCGCAGTGCGCCGACATTCCCAGTGTCTTGCCCGGCAGCCACTCGAGGTTGCCGTGTTTGCCGATGTGCACGATCGCATCGGCGCCGAAGCCCGGGATGTCATGTGCGGAACCGGCTCTACCGGCGAGCCAGCGATAGGAGGCGAGGTAGTGATGCGAGGGCGGAAGGTCGGGGTCGTGATAGATCGCGACAGGATTCTCACCGAACCCGCGCGGCGGCTGCACCATGATCGCCACATTGCCGAATGTCAGTGCTGCGACGACGATCTCGCCGTCGGAGCTCTGCGATCGATCGACAAAGAGATCGCCCGGCGCAGGCCCCCAGTGCTGTTCGACGCCGTGCCGCAGTTCCTCCGGCAGCGTCGCGAACCACCTCTCGTAGTCGGTGGCGCTGACGCGAATCGGGTTGGCAGCCAAGGTCTCCTCGGTCAGCCAGTCGGAGTCCTGGCCGCCACGGTCGATGACCGCGTGGATCAGTGCGTCCGAATCATCCTCAGCCAGACCGGGAATCGCGTCCGGGCCCGATTCCGGACCGATGTCGTAGCCTGCCGCGCGCAACGCATCCAGCAGACGTAGGAGGCTGCGGGGTGTGTCGAGGCCGACAGCGTTACCGATGCGTGCGTGCTTGGTGGGATACGCCGACAACATCAGTGCAATCCGACGATCCGCGGGTGCGATATGCCGTAACCGGGCGTGCGACACCGCGATTCCCGCAACCCGGGCGCATCGCTCGGTGTCGGGTTGATACCAGGGCAGCCCGTTCTCGTCGAACTCCTTGAAGGAGAACGGCACGGTGATGATGCGGCCGTCGAATTCCGGAACAGCCACCTGAGTCGCGACGTCGAGCGGCGAGAGACCGTCGTCGTTGGCCTCCCAGTCGGCTCGTGGCCCGGTGAGACACAGTCCCTGCAGGATGGGGATGTCGAGCGCGGCGAGGCGCTCGATGTTCCACGCCTCGTCGTCTCCTCCGGCCGACGCCGTGGCGGGTGTCGCACCACCGGCGGCGAGGACGGTGACCACGAGTGCGTCCGCGGTGGCGAGTAACTCGATGAGGTCGTCTGGTGCGGTGCGCAGCGAGGCGCAGAAGATCGGGATCGGCCGCGCGCCCTGCTGCTCGATCGCCGCGCAGAGTGCTTCGATGTACCGCGTGTTCCCTGCGAGGTGCTGTGCTCGGTAATAGAGGACACCGATCACCGGCGCGGTGTCGGGAACAGCTCTGGTCGGCTGCCGCTCGAGAACTCCCCAGCCAGGAGTCTGTTCGGGGGGTTCGAACCCGTACCCGGACAGCAGCACCGTGTCGGACAGGAAGTTGTGCAGGTTGGTGATGTTGGGCACCCCGCCGAAGGCGAGGTAGTTGTGGGCGTCCGCGGCCACACCGGCGGGCACCGTCGACAGGGCCATCAGGTCGGGATCGGGTTGCTGCTCGCCGGAGAGGACGACCACCGGCTTCCCGACGGCGAGGACGGCGTCGAGCCCCTCCTCCCAGGCGCGGCGGCCACCGAGGATGCGAACGACGGTCAGGTCGGCGTCGGCGACCATGCCCGGAACGTCGTCGAGCAGGATTCGTGACGGGTTCGCGACGCGATACTCCGCGTCGCTGGCGTCAGCGGTGATGAGATCGGTGTCCGATGTGGACAGCAGCAGGATCATCGCAACTCCTCGGACTCCGACTCGCGCGGAGACATGTGGAACACAGGTCCGAGGTCGCAGGTCTGGCTTCGCAGGAGCCCGCTGCTCTCGCGTCACAGTGGCGCGACCGCGCCGGAATCGCACCGGCTTCCGTGCACCTCGTGCGGCTCAGCCTAGTGGAGAGCGTTCCGCGACGGTCGCACACGTCCCGCGCAGCTTCGCACCCGTCTGCCGACGCCTACGCTGGATACCGTGCGTGACCCCGCCTCCCCTTCGTCACACGGCCAGTCCCGTGAGCTCACCGGTGAGTCGTCGTCGGGGCGAACAGTGTCTGACCGATGCCCCGGAGTCTTCACCCCGCACCCGGCCGCCGACGGCGCACTGGCGCGTGTTCGCCTGCTCGGTGGATCGATCACGCCCGAGCAACTCGCGGTGCTCGCGCATGTGGCCGCACAGTACGGCGACGGTTTCGTCGATCTGACGGGGCGCGCGAATGTGCAGATACGCGGCATCACCGATGTCGACGCTGTCGCCGATGCGCTCGTCGACGCCGGACTGGTGCCGAGCACCACGCACGAGAAGGTACGCAACATCGAGGTCAGTCCCTTCACCGGACGCGTCGGCGGCCTTGCTGATCTGCGTCCCCTGGCGCGCGAACTCGACGACGCACTCCGCTCCGATCACAGCCTCGCGGGGCTATCCGGCCGGTTCCTCTTCGGCCTCGATGACGGACACACCGACATCGCGGTTGGCGGCACCGACATGTGCGCCGTCGCGCGCAGCGGCACCGATGGATCGCCCGGTTTCGACATCGTCGTCGACGGCGAGATCGCAGGCTCGGCCGCCGACGACTCTGCCGTCACACAGGCGTTGCTGGGTGTCGCGCATGACTTCCTCGAGTTGGCAGACGGTGCGTGGCGGATCGCGGATCTGCCGCCGTCCGCGCGTCGCGACTTGATGAGGGTGACCCGGGGCCGACTCGACCCGCCACTCGAGCCAGGAGCTCTCACAACGACGGGCGGCGATCCCCGAGTGGGGTGGTTCGACCAGGACGACGGCCGCGTGCTGCTCGGCGCAGTCGTCGAACTCGGTCGTCTGCCCGCGCGTCTCGCCGAATTCATCGCAGCCGTCGAAGCGCCGGTGGTGTTCACGCCAGACCGTGAGATCCTCGTCTGCGATCTCGGCGAGGGGGTTGCCGAGACCGTGGTGCGTGTACTCGCCCCAATGGGACTCATCTTCGATGCCGCGTCACCGTGGGCACAGATCAGCAGCTGCGCCGGCGCACCCGGCTGCTCGCGCGGGCTCGCCGAGGTACGCGCCGACGTGAGTGAACGAGTCGAATCTGGGCTGCCGGTCACCGAGCGTGAACACTGGGTGGGCTGCGACCGTGGATGTGGGTCGCCACGCGAACCGCACCTGCGGGTCGAGGCAACCGGCGCCGGATACCGACGCACACACGAGTGAGGATCAGGTCCGCTCGACCACCCCGATAGGGTTGAACAACTATGCCCGAATACCTACGCGACGCCGCCGAGATCTACCGGCAGTCTTTTGCCACAATCCGAGCCGAAGCCGATCTGTCCGGATTCGCACCGGATGTCTCCGGGGTCGTCGTACGCATGATTCATGCGTGCGGCGAAACGGATCTGACGACGAACGTCGTCGCGACAGGCGGCGTCGTATCCGCGGCACGGTCGGCTCTCGAGGCGGGTGCGCCGATCCTGTGCGACTCGACGATGGTCGCCAGCGGGGTGACACGTAAGCGCTTGCCCGCCGACAACGAGGTGCTGTGCTACCTCGCGGAACCCGGCTTGCCTGCGCTCGCCGAGCAGTTGTCGACCACACGGACCGCCGCGGCCGTCGAGTATTGGCGTGACCGGCTCGACGGCGCGGTCGTCGCGATCGGCAACGCACCGACCGCGTTGTTCGCGCTCCTCGACATCATCGATGCCGGCGCACCACGTCCGGCAGCGATAGTCGGTGCGCCCGTCGGATTCATCGGGGCCGCGGAATCCTGTGCGGCACTGGCGAACCGCGACGATCTCGAGTTCATCACCGTCACCGGACGTCGGGGTGGATCGGCCATCGTCGCCGCGGCGATCAACGCACTGGCGAGCGCACAGGAATGATGTCATGAGCACATCACCCGAGACGGGGAACACATCGCGCAAGGCGGGCTCCGGAAAACTCTGGGGCGTCGGACTCGGTCCCGGTGACAGCGAGTTGGTCACGGTCAAGGCCGCACGTGTCATCGCTGAGGCTGATGTCATCGCGTATCACAGTGCGCGCCACGGAAACAGCATCGCCCGGGGCGTCGCCGAGCCATATCTGCGTGGCGATCAGATCGAAGAGCGGCTGATGTATCCGATCACGGTCGAGACCACCGATCATCCGGGCGGCTACCGTGGCGCCTTGAACGACTTCTACACCGACAGTGCCGAAATTCTCGCGGCGCATCTGCGGGCAGGACGGGATGTCTGTCTGCTGGCCGAGGGCGATCCGCTCTTCTTCAGTTCGTACATGCACATGCACAAGCGCCTCGCCGACGACTTCGACGCCGAAATCGTGCCCGGCGTGACGTCGGTGAGCGGGGCCTCCGCGGCGCTGGGCATCCCACTCGTCGAAGGTGAGGAGACGCTGACCGTTGTGCCGGGAACACTCCCGGTCGACGAGTTGACTGCGGAGTTCGCCGGCGCCGACGCCTTCGCGGTGCTCAAGCTGGGTCGGACCTTCTCGACGGTGCGCACAGCCCTCGAACGCGTCGGACGGCTCGACGAGGCGTGGTACGTGGAACGGGCATCAACCGCGGCACAACGTGTCCTACCCGTGAGCGAGGTCGATCCGACGGACGTCCCGTACTTCTCGATGGTCGTCGTGCCGGGCCGGCGCAACAATCCGCGTTTCGATCCGACGGAGCTCGGGACCGGCGAAGTCGTGGTGGTCGGCCTCGGGCCGGGGGCCGCGTCGCAGACAACGCCGCAGGTGCGCGCCGAATTGTCCTCCGCAACTGACCTTGTCGGCTATCGAACCTATCTCGCGCGCGTCACGCCTCGGCCGGGGCAGCGGGTGCATGCCAGCGACAACCGTGTAGAGGCAGAGCGCGCAGAATTCGCGCTCGACCTCGCCTCCCGGGGTGCCCGCGTGGCCGTCGTGTCCTCCGGTGACCCGGGTGTGTTCGCGATGGCGGCGGCCGTCGCCGAGGTCGCGGCGCAATCGCGCTGGGCGGACGTGCCCGTCCGCGTGGTACCGGGGGTGACAGCAGCAACCGCGGTCGCCGCGGTTGCCGGTGCCCCGTTGGGGCACGACTTCGCCGTCATCTCACTGTCGGACAGGCTCAAGCCGTGGGAGCTGATCGAGGCGAGGATTCGGCATGCGGTTCAGGCCGATCTGGTGATCGCCGTCTACAACCCCGGCTCACAGAGCAGGACGTGGCAGGTGCCGCGCCTGCATGATCTGCTGCGCGAGATGGTTCCCGACAACCGTGTGATCATCGTCGGGCGCGATGTCGGCGGACCGGAACAGGCTCTGTCGGTGACTACTGTCGGCGCGTTCGATCCGTCGATCGTCGACATGCGCACGATGCTCATCATCGGATCGTCGGCGACGACGATTGCCGAGCGCAGCGGCGGTCGTCTGGTTTTCACACCGCGTCATCACAGCGTCTGACCATCTCAGCGTCTCATTGACTCAGGGCTGACCGGCAAGCAGATCTCGGACGAGCCCGACGGCGGCTTCTACGTCCTCGACGGCGCGCGTCGTGGGCTTGCTCGGACGGTCGACCATCACGACCTCGATGCCGAGAGTCCTTGCGGCGTCGAGCTTTGCGCGAGTCATGTCGCCGCCACTGTTCTTCGTGACGAGCACGTCGATGCCGTGCTCACGCATCAGCGCCATTTCGTCGGATAGACGATACGGGCCACGCGACCGGATTACTGTGTGGTGCATCGGCATAGCGGTCTGCGGTGGGTCAACGACCCGGATGAGAAACCACGCGGACGTGTTCTCGGCGAAGGCGTCGACGTCCTGCCTTCCTGTGGTCAGGAATACGCGGGCTTGTCGATCGTCGAGATAGCTTGCGGCGCTGCGTATGTCCGGTACCCGAATCCAGGTATCTACGTCACCCGGCGACCACGGTGCGCGGCACAGCCGGACGAGAGGCAGTGCGAGGTCGTGGGTTGCAGCAGCGGCGTTGGCGCTGATGCCACTCGCGAAGGGGTGTGTCGCATCCACGACGACGCGAATGGCGTTGTCGCGCAGCCATGTCCGTAGACCGGCCACTCCCCCGAAACCTCCGATGCGTACGGCGCCGACGGGCAGTCGCGGCTCGGCAACCCGGCCGGCAAGTGAACTGATCACGGCAATGTTCTCGGCGATGAGTCCGGCGGCCAGCGCGCGCGCTTCGCCGGTGCCCCCGAGCACAAGCACAACCGGTGTATCGGTCATGTCGTCGATGAACTGTCGTCATGGGCGCCGCTGCGGAGTTTTGTCATCCGTGCCTGCGAGTAGAGATAACTGTCCGTGGGGGTCGAGGTTCCCGGGTCGAGCACCTTGCCCACGAAGATGACCGCGGTGCGGCGGATCCCGTGGTCGTCGAGCTGCTGCGGCAGATCCGACAGCGGGCACCTGATCACCACCTCATCGCTGCGGGACGCGAATGCGACTGTAGCCGTTGGGCATTGCGGCCCGTAGTGTTCGGCGAGCGCGTCGACGATCTGCGGCGCGCGGTGCGCCGCGAGGTGCAATGCGAGAGTGACCCCCGACTGCGCCAGGCGCGCGAGTTCTTCACCTGGCGGCATGTCTGTCGACAGCGTCGACACGCGGGTGATGAGAAGGCTCTGGCCGACACCGGGCACGGTGAGTTCGGTATCGAGGGCCGCCGCTGCTGCGGCGAAGGCCGGTACGCCCGGAACGATCTCGGTATCGATACCCAGCCGCCTGAGTTCACGATGTTGCTCGGTGAACGCCGAGTACAGCGAGATGTCGCCGGAATGCAGGCGTGCGACGTCGCCGCCGGACGCGTGTGCCTCGACGATGTGTCCGGTGATCTCGTCGAGTGGCATCCGAGCCGTGTCGATCAGGGTGGCGTCGGCCGGACACAGGTCGAGAAGTTCTTGCGGGACAATCGATCCGGCATAGAGGCAGGTGGTGCATTCACCCAGGATGCGGGCGCCACGCAGGGTGATGAGGTCGGATGCGCCCGGTCCCGCACCGATGAAATAGACGGTCACGACTCATCGTCCGTTCGTGTGACCACCCACTGCACGATCGGGAGGGCGGGGCGCCATGTGGTCATGGTGCCGAGCGGTTCGACGGTTTCGATGGAGAATCGTCGAACAGTTCCACCGAGGCGGCGGTGCCAGTCGACGAGCAGCGACTGGGTTTCGACCGTGACAGCGTTCGCGACGAGGCGCCCACCTGGGAGCAGCGCGTGCCACGAGGCGGTCAGAACCTCGTCGTCGAGCCCTCCCCCGATGAAGATCGCGTCCGGATCCGGTGCGCCGCGAAGTGATTCGGGCGCGGCGCCCAGCACGGTCAGCGACCCCGCCACACCGTGGCGGGCGGCGTTGCGTCCGAGTCGCGCGGCACGAACGTGGTCGCGTTCGAATGCGATGGCGGTCCCGTCGGAGTCTGCGCGCAACCACTCGATCGCTACGCTCCCCGACCCGGATCCGATGTCCCACAGGAGCGCTCGCCCGCCTGGAGCGAGGGCCGCGACGGTCAGCGCTCGTACCGCCGACTTGGTGAGTTGGCCATCGTGTTCGTAGGCGTCGTCGGGTAGCCCTGGTAGTCGCGTCGTCCTGGGCCCGACGCAGTCGATGGCGACGATGTTGAGCGCATCGTGGGGTTGAGGTCGATACGAGCGCGCAACAGTCTCGACGATTCGTTGTCGTGGACCACCGAGTTGTTCGAGAACCGTCATCGTCGACCAGCCGAACCCGTTGCGCACCAGCACCTCGGCGATTGCGGCGGGTGTCTGAGGTCCCCTGCTGAGCACGAGGATCCGACGGCCGTCGGTCAACGCGGGTACCACGACGTCGGCGTCGTCGCGCAGCGTGCTGATCACCTGTGTGCGGGACAGGTCCCACCCGAGTTCGGCGCAGGCGAGACTCGCCGACGACACGGTGGGGAGCACTCGAACCCGGTTGCGCCCCACGGCATTGACGATCGTGGAGCCGACACCGTGGAACATCGGATCGCCGCTGGCCAGTACGTGCACCAGGGAGCCAGGACCCGGGGAGTCAGAAGTGGCGGCGTCAGAAGCGGCGGACAGCACCTGCTGTAGGTGTTCGGACATCGGCGAATGCCATGCCACCGTCGTCGCGTCGAGGTCGGGAAGGAGTTCGAGTTGTCGTGTCGACCCGTATACGACTGTGGCGCTGCGTAGTTCGTCTCGTGCACGGTCGGTCAGTCCTGCCCACCCGTCAGCGCCGATCCCGACGACGACGAACACCGATGTGCCCGTCGCCGCGGCCGTCATCATCGGGGCAACCTGCGCCAGATCGCGCGCGGTACGAACTGCATCGCGAATCCGACGAAGCGCAGAGGTCCGGGAATCCACACCTCCCAACGACCGCGGTGGTACGCCCGTGCCACCGCGTCGGCCACCTGCTCGGCGTCGACCGACATGGGCGCGGGCTTGGTCCCGGAGGCCATGAGGTCTGCTGTCATGTTGCCGACCACGAAACCCGGTCGGGCGAGCAGCAACCGGACGCCCGATCCGTGGAGTGCGTCCGACAACCCACTGGCGAAACCGTCGAGTCCGGCTTTCGCCGACCCGTACACGTAGTTGCCACGACGTACCCGCACACCGGCGATCGACGAGAAGACGATCATGGTGCCCGACCCCTGCCGCCGCAGTGCGTTGGCCAGCGGCGTCAGCACACTGATCTGGCCGACGTAGTCGGTCTGCGCGATCTGCAACGCGTGCGCGACGTCGGTTTCGGCGCGGTGCTGATCGCCGAGAATGCCGAACGCGATGATCGCCGCGCCGATCGGTCCGTGATCGACTGTGATCGTCTCGATGAGCGACGAGTGCGTCTGCGTTGCATCGGCGTCGAACTCAACGGTGATGACGTTGTCGGCGCCCGCCGCGCGCATTGCGGCGATTTCGTCGTCGAGGTCGTCGGACCGGCGCGCGGCAAGGACGACGCTCCGGCCTGCGACGAGCCTCTTCGCGAGGGCGATCCCGATCTCGCTGCGTCCGCCGAAGAGGACAACCGTTCCCTGGTCGTCGTGTGAGTTGCTACGCGCCATGACAGGCAGTATTCCACCGGCGGACAGGTAGCCGACAGCGGCGCCACCGCGGTGGCTATCGTTGGCGCCATGCCGCGTACTCCGGAAAACCTCGGTTCCGCTGCGCTCGACTTCTTGGGCGAGCGACACCTTGCGTCACTCGCGACGCTCCGACCCGACGGCACGCCACACGTCGTTGCCGTCGGATTCACGTACGACCCCGACAGCCGATTGGCTCGGGTGATCACTCGTGAGGGCAGCCAGAAGGTGCGCAACGCCGAGCGCGGCGGCTATGCCGCGGTGACGAACGTCGACGGTCCGCGGTGGCTGACGCTGGAGGGCCGCGCGACCGTTCACCGCGACCGCGACCGCGTTGCCGAAGCCGAACGGCGCTACGCCCAGCGATATCGCGAGCCGAAACCGAATCCCGAGCGCGTCGTCATCGAGATCGACGTGCAGCGTGTGCTCGGTTCGCACTCGCTGCTCGATTGATCGTCACCCCTCCCGTCGGGCGTGGGTCTACAACACCACCAACTCGTGCGGGCGCACATTCACCGGTTCGCATCCGTCGTCGGTCACGATGACGATGTCTTCGATCCGCGCGCCCCACTGCCCCGGGAAGTACACGCCCGGTTCGATCGAGAACGCCATCCCGGCCTCGAGGACGAGATCGTTGCCACTGACGATGTAGGGCTCCTCGTGAACGGACAGACCGATGCCGTGGCCGGTTCGGTGGATGAAGTTCTCGCCGAATCCTGCGTTGACGAGTACCTCGCGCGCGGCGGCGTCGACCTTTTCCGCGGTCACTCCCGGACGCACGGCGGCAACCGCTGTCCGCTGAGCGAGCTCGAGCGCGGCATACGCACGTGCCCTGTCGTCGTTTGGCTGGGCGAAGCAGTATGTCCTCGTGGAATCGGAGTTGTAGCCCGGTTCGACAGGTCCCCCGATGTCGATCACGACGATGTCGTCGGCTTGAATCACTCGCTCTGACTGCTCATGGTGCGGGTCGGCGCCGTTCGGTCCCGACCCGACGATGATGAATTCCGGCGCAGTGTGCCCCTCGGCCACGATCGCCTCGCCGATATCGGCGGCGACGTCGGCTTCCGTGCGTCCGGGACGCAGCCACTCACCCATGCGTGCGTGTACCCGGTCGATCGCGGCGCCTGCGCGTCGAAGGGCTTCGACCTCGTTGTCGTCCTTGATCATTCGCATCTGGCGAAGTACCGGCGTCGCGAGGACGGGGGCGGCTCCCAGACGATCTGCGATCGGCACCAGATGCAGCGCGGGCATCGACTCGGAGACCGCAACCGCAGCGGGAGCAGGCAATCCGGCGACCGCCAGCGCATGTGCGTCATCGCCGTCGACCCAGTCGACGACGTCGATGTCGAGTTCGCTGACCGCGGAGTCGCGCACGGAGGCGAGCTCGAGTCGAGCAATCACCAGCCGAGGGGTGCCGGCCGCGGGGATCACCAAGGCCGTCAGACGCTCGAAGGTGTCGGCCCGCGAACCGGTGAGATAGCGCAGGTCGGGGCCGGGAGAAACGATGAGGGCGTCGAGTCCGGCTTTGCCGGTCAGCACAGCGGCCCGTGCAAGGCGACGGCGGTACACCTCGGCGTCGAAACGCTCTTCTGCAGTGGCGGTCACGAGTCGAAGCCTACGCGGATGGCAGAGTTGAGACATGCCAGGATCCGTGATGTTGCTCGACGGCGCAAGCCTGTGGTTCCGCTCGTTTCACGCACTGCCCGAGAAGCTCACCGCCGCCGACGGACGGCCCGTGAACGCGGTCCGTGGATTCGTCGACACGATCGCCTCTCTGGTGTCCCAACACCATCCGACGCGTCTCGTCGTCTGCCTCGACCTCGATTGGCGGCCCGCGTTCCGCACGGATTGGTTGCCGTCGTACAAGGCCCACCGGGTGGCGCAAGAGGCGCCTCATTCTGGGGATGCAGGTCGAGAAGGACCCGACATCGAAGAGGTTCCCGACACCCTCACGCCGCAGGTCGACATGATCCTCGACGTGTTGGCCGCGGCGGGACTCACGACATCGGGAGCGGTTGGGTGCGAAGCCGACGACGTCATCGGAACACTTGCAGCGACCGAGGCTGACGACGACGTGATCGTCGTCAGCGGCGACCGCGATCTGCTGCAGGTCGTGGCCGACGACCCGGTGCCGGTACGCGTGCTCTACGTCGGACGCGGGCTGGCGAAAGCCGAGCTGATGGGACCTGCAGAGGTTTCCGACCGATACGGGGTGCCCGTCGAGCGCGCGGGCACCGCCTACGCGGAGATGTCGATGCTGCGCGGCGACCCGTCGGATGGCTTGCCCGGCGTCGCGGGGATCGGCGACAAGACCGCCGCGAAACTGATCACCACCTACGGCGACCTCGACGCACTCGAGGCTGCCGCCGACGACCCCTCGTCGACGCTCACTCCGCGCGTGCGTTCAGCTCTGCGTGACTCCACGGACTACCTTCGTGCCGCGCGCACCGTGGTCACTGTCCGCACCGACGCACCGACGGTGGAGAGCATCGACGATGATCACCTGCCGTCGGCGCCCGCCGATCCCGAGCGACTCGCCGACCTGATCGACGAACTGCGAATCGGTACGTCGGTGGGAAGGCTCGCCGATGCGCTCGGCTGGGAGTTGGTCTCGCGCTGATCAGCTCGTGGGACGCGAGACCTCGTACTTGCCGTCATCGTCGAGGATCGTGACCTTGACCTGCTGTTTCTGGCCTCCAACGGTGACCGAGCAGCTGAACGAGCTGCCCTTCTTCACGCTCTGACCCGACGGGCACGAGACGTTCGAGACATCGGTCGCCTGGTAGTCCTTGGTCAGCACCTGCTTCACGCCGTCCTGAACCGCATTCTGGTCGAGCGACTTCGGTGCCCACCCCGGCCAGGCGAACGCGGTGATGAGCAGGATCGCGGCAATGACGACCGCGGCTCCGATACCGCCGATGAGGGCCATGCGCTTGTTGTTCGACGACCCGGACGCGACCGACATCGCCGAGAACTGGTCACCCTGCTGGCCGGGCTGACCGAACTGACCGGGCTGGGTTGCCGCCTCACCCGCGGCGCCTGCCTGCCCATACTGTCCCGGCTGGCCGTACTGACCGGGCTGACTGGTCTGACCGGGCTGTCCGTACTGGGGTGCCTGTCCGTACTGGCCCGGCAGCGGCGGTTGGCCGTACTGGGGAGGTTGCCCGTACTGGCCCTGCTGCGGGGACGGGCCATACTGGGGCGGCTGTCCGTACTGGCCCGGCTGCGGCGGTTGGCCGTACTGGGGAGGTTGCCCGTACTGGGGCTGACCCGGCTGTCCGTACTGGGGTACCTGACCGTACTGGCCCTGCTGCGGGGACTGGCCATACTGGGGCGGCTGTCCGTACTGGCCCGGCTGCAGCGGTTGGCCGTACTGGGGAGGCTGTCCGTATTCGGGCGGTTGCTGGGAGTTCTGCCCCTGCTGGCTGTCCGCGCGCGGCTGGTCACCGGTCGAGGACTGGTCACCGGCGTTGTTGGGATCGTACGGATGGCTCATGCGTCTCTCTCTCGATCGGCCCGGCAGTGGCGCACCGGTGTGCAATGTCGAACGGTCACGGTATCGCGGCGTGACGCATTCTCCCCTGCCGTCGTCGCCGACCGATATGCGAAGTGAAGGTTACCCCAGCGAACTGGGGTCGTCGGTCAAGCGGTACACGACTCCCGATCACGTGAACCCGGCCGCGTGCACCCACTACGTCAACCGAGTTCGGCAGCGACAACACCGCGTCTGATCGCTCCGACCGCCGCGCGCGCCGAACGGGCGAGCGGAGCGTCGTCGCCGACGCCGAGTCGGACCTGTTCGAGGAGGTCGACGACCTGTCGGTTCCAGCGAACGAAGTCGCCGGGCGAGAGCAGGGTGCCGCGTTCGCCAGCAGCGGCCAACGACTCGGTCAATGATCGACCCGACGCCCAGAGCGACACCGCGACAGAGAAACCGGTGTCCGGCTCGCGTGTCGGCGACACCCCATGACGCCGCTCGACGTCGGTGACCTGACGCCAGATCTCGAGGGTTTTGGCGATCGCGGTCCGCAACTCGACGTTTCCGGGCATCGCGTCGGCGCCTGCATGGCTGTCGCGACGCGACTCGAACACCATCGCGGCGATCACCGCAGCAAGTTGCGGCGGTCCGAGCCTGTCCCAGATTCCGGCGCGGATGCACTCGGTCACGAGGAGATCGCTCTCGCTGTAGATGCGGCTGAGGAGCTGACCGGTTGGTGTCACCACCACCTCGCCACGCTCGTTTTCGACGTAGCCGAGTTCGGTGAGCACGCCGACGATCCTGTCGAAGGTCACGCCGAGTGTTGATGTGCGCTCGCTGATCGAGCGTTCCGCCGACACGATGTCCCGCACGAGCCGGTTTCGTTGCTCGGCGAGTCGGAACAGGTCGTCGCCGTTGTCGAGCTGATGAGCGGGGTGGGCGCGCAGTTGATGGCGCATCCGTGCCAGCTCTGTATCGTCTGCCGCCAGCGCCCGCTTCTTCTGGCGGCCCCGCGGCATCTCGATCCCGGTCGACCGCAGTGCCGACGCCAGGTCGCGGCGACCTCGTCCGGTCCTGCGGTCGGGGTTCTTGGGTAGCCGCATATGACCGAGAACCTCGGGCGGATTCACGAAATCCCGTGTACCCACGCGGCCGCACCAGGCGTCCTCGCTGAGAACGAGCGGCTTGGGATCTGCGGGCTGACTCGCGGCCTCGAGCACCACGGCGAGTCCGCGGTGGCGCCCCGATGACACACCGATGACATGTCCGCGTTTGAGTCCGGCGAGGTCGGCGACCGTCGACTCCTGCGACGCCACACGACTGCGGAACTTGAGATCACGCTCCCGCCTGCGAATCTCCTCGCGCAGCGTCACGTAACCGAGGAAGCCTCGATACGAGTCGGATCCGTCGGCCGTGCTGTCGGCCGGATCCTCGTCGTCGAGTGCGGTGATGGTGCCGGGTTCGATGCCGCGCTTGTCGGCGGCTCCCGCGAGCTCGACGTCGAGTTTGCGCAGTCGGCGGTACATGTCGTCGACCTTGCGGGCTTGTCCGACGACGGACCGGTCGGCCTGGAACTGCGCAAACGACCTGTTCAGCAGCTCACGTGATCCCGCGAGTCCGCGACGGCCGATCAGGTTGACCGCCATGTTGTATTCGGGCGCGAATGAGCTGCGCAGCGGGAACGTGCGCGCCCCTGCCAGGCCCGCAACCTGTTCGGGAACCAGCTCGGGCGTCCACACGACAACGGCGTGGCCCTCGACGTCGATGCCCCTACGACCGGCGCGTCCGGTGAGTTGGGTGAACTCGCCGGGTGTCAGATCGACGTGTGACTCTCCGTTGAACTTCACCAGGCGTTCGAGAACCACCGAACGAGCAGGCATGTTGATACCGAGCGCGAGGGTTTCGGTGGCGAACACCATCCGCACGAGCCCGCGGACGAACAGTTCCTCCACCGTGTGACGGAACGTCGGGAGGAGGCCGGCGTGATGAGCGGCGAACCCACGCTGCAATCCCGCACGCCACTCGTCGACGCCGAGTACGTCGGCATCTCCTGGGGCGATCTCGGTGAGATGGCGGTCGATGACTTCGTCGACGGCACTCGACTCCTCGGGCGTCAGCAACGACAGTCCTGACCGCAGACATTGGGCCAAGGCGGCGTCGCACCCCACGCGCGAGAAGATGAAGCCGATTGCGGGCAGCAGGCCCTCGCGATCGAGGCGAGCAACGAGTTGCGGACGCGAGAGGGCGCCCGGTCCCCTGCCGCGCGTCGACCGCGGTCGTCCACGACCGGAACGTCGATCGTGCCCACGACCGCTGTCGCGCTCGTCGGCCAGTAGCATCCGATGTCGGATGTAGCGTTTGAGTTCGGGGTTGACCTGGGGTTTGCCACCGTCGCGGTGAGAATCGAACAGGTCGAACATGCGCGAGCCGACGAGCATGTGCTGCTGGAGAGGCACCGGTCGATGTTCGTCGACGATGACGGTGACCTCGCCCCGTACGGTCTGAATCCAGTCGCCGAACTCTTCGGCATTACTGACCGTCGCCGACAAGCTCACCACCCGCACCGACGGATCGAGTCCGAGAATGACCTCCTCCCAGACCGCGCCGCGAAAACGATCGGCGAGGAAGTGCACCTCATCCATCACCACATGCGAGAGCCCCTGTAGTGCAGGTGAATTCGCATAGATCATGTTGCGGACGACCTCGGTGGTCATCACCACCACCGGGGCGTCGGAGTTGATCGAGCTGTCGCCGGTGAGGAGCCCCACATTCTGTCTGCCGTGAACAGCGACGAGATCGGCGTACTTCTGGTTGCTCAGCGCCTTGATCGGGGTCGTGTAGAAGCACTTTGTCCCGGCAGCCAACGCCAGATGCACCGCGAACTCACCGACGATCGTCTTTCCTGCACCGGTCGGCGCACACACCAGCACTCCCTGGCCGTCCTCGAGTGCGCGGCAGGCCAGACGTTGGAACTCGTCGAGCTCGAAGGAGAGGCTCGCCGCGAAGCGGTCGAATTCCGCGTGGTCAGTTGACATCGGTCTCGGCGGACATCGGGGTCAGAGAACATCGTCGAAGGTCGAGGCGTCGCGCACGGAGGCGCGGCCCTGCGGGGCCATTCCCGACGACACCGACGTGGGCGCTCCGACCGTCGACGGTCGCGGACGCGGCGATACATCGGGCAGAGGGCTCGCCTGGTCGTCTGGGATCGACGCCCAGTCGGGTGTGTTCCGATCGCGGCGCCGGTCGTTGAAGCGCGAGAACTGAATGGCCACCTCGAGCAGCACGGTCAGGGCGAGCGCAAGGGCGAGCATGGTGAACGGATCCTGGCCAGGGGTCACGATGGCCGCGAACACGAACAGGGCGAAGATCAATCCGCGACGCCAGGCCTTGAGCCGCGGATAATGCAGTACACCCACAGTGTTCAACGCGACGATCAGCAGAGGCAGCTCGAAGCTCACGCCGAAGATGATGAGCAGGTGGATCATGAACCCGAAGTACTGATCGCCCGCCAGCGCGGTCACCTGCACGTTGTTGCCGACGGTCAGCAGGAAGTGGAAGGCCTTCGCAACGACGAGGTAAGCCAGCACAGCGCCGGCCACGAAGAGCACCGCGGCTGCCGTCACGAACGAGATCGCGTACTTGCGTTCCTTCTCCAGCAGGCCGGGAGTGACGAACTGCCAGATCTGGTAGAGCCACACCGGGCACGCGAGCACGACGCCCGCGGTCAGTGCGACCTTGAGGCGCAGCATGAACTGATCGAATGGCCCTGTCGCCAGGAGGCGGCAGGAGTCGTCCGCGGTCAGGGTCGCGCGGGATGACGCGGGTAGCGAACAGTAGGGCTCACGGAGCAGATCGCCGAGCGTCGGGAGTCCGAATATCCCGTAGGAGTACCAGACGAAGCCGAGGATCGTCGTGACGACGATCGCGGCCATCGAGATGAGCAGACGGGTACGCAGCTCGAACAGATGCTCCACCAACGGCATCGTGCCGTCGGGGTTGAGTTTGCGCTTGCGGTACCTCGGGTCGAATGGAATCCGCACTCAGGTGTCCCAGTGCGCGGCTACGCCGACTTCTTGGTCTGATCCGGGGCGGATTGCGCAGTGGTGCTCGCGTCGGAGGACGGGAGTTCACGCTGCGGTGTGGCTTCGTCGGGGGATGCTGTGGTCTTGGGAGGGGTCGAATCGCCCTCGCGCTGCATCTCCTGGACCTCGCTCTTGAAGATCCGCAGCGACTGACCGAGGCCACGCGCCGCGTCGGGAAGCTTCTTTGAGCCGAACAGCAGTAGCACGACCACCAGCACGATCAGCCAGTGCCACCACGACATTGCACCCATCAGGATTACCTTCCGCTTGTCTTCACAACGATCCTACCGCGACACTCAGCGATAGCGCGCTCGCGCTGCGCGTGCGGCATTGGTCACAGCGTCGTCGATATCTCGATCGTCGACGACCCGCACGGTGCCGCCGAACCCCAGGAGGAATCGCGTCAACCACTCCGGTGAGCCGTACGCGAGTCGACCCCTGATCGGCTCATCGCTCTCCTTGGCGACGACCACGTCGTCGAGCGGATCGATCCGGTAGTAGTCGAGAACCCAAGCCTGCTCAGGATCGATCTCGATCTCGACCGAGCGGTGGTCGGGGTCGTCGCCGAGAAGCACGGACTGCTGCGTGCCCGCCACGGACGCGGGCGGAGTCGACGGCTCGTCGCGTAGCTGTGCGGCCTCGATCCGGTCGAACCGGAACAGGCGCACGCCCTCGCTGCCTCTGCACCAGGCTTCGAGGTAGGTGTTGGAGTTCAGTCCCTGCAGGCGTATCGGATCGACGACCCGCTGACTGACCGAATCGCGCGTCGCCGAGTAGTACGTGAGGTCGAGTGCGCGGCCTTCGGTCACCGCACGCCGCACGGTCGCGTAGGTCGGGTTCTTCTCGTCGTCGTCGACCGACACCGTCGCGACCGCCGGAAGTGATTTTCCGACGGCTTGTTCGATCTTGGCGATGGCTCGCCGCGCGGCCTGCTGGTCGAGAACACCTGCCATATCGACCAGTGCTTGCAGGGCCACCAGCAGCACGCTGGCCTCGGCGCCGGTCAACCTCAGCGGGCGGTCCATGCCCGCCGTGAACCCGACATCGACATAGCCTTCGGAGAACTCGAGCTCGATGAGGTCGTCCGGGTAATAACCCGGCAGTCCGCAGACGAAGAGCTGCTCCAGATCTTTGCGGAGTTGTGCAGGTGTGACCCCGAGGTCACTCGCGGCCTTCTCCATGGAGATGCCGCCGCGCGTCGAAAAGTAAGGGACGAGCGCGAGAAGTCGGCTCAAGCGCCGCGATTGTGCGGTCGACATCAGGCGTTCACCCCGCCGATCCGGTCGAGACCCGCGACCACGAGGTCACGTAGTTCGGCCGGTTCTCGAACCACCGCGTCGGGGCCGACGGCCAGGATCATGCGGGCCAGCGTGCTCAGTGACCTGATCTCGATGACGAGATCGTCACCGTCCTCACCGTCGAAGACAGCAGGTGTGCTCGACGTCGCCAGACGTCGAAGCCCTGCCGCCCGGCCGCTCGCCACCCAGACACGTGCCGCGCGACCATCCGAACCGGTCGCGGAATCGACTGCGTCGGCGACGATCTGCTGCAGGTCGGTGTGCTCCGGACGGTGTACGACCCCGGCCGACCCGGTGGCGGTGACATCAGAAAGCCTGCTCAGCCGGAAGGTCCGTGTTGCCTCGCGACCACGGTCGTGGCCGACGACGTACCACCGACCCCGATGAGTCACCACGCCCCACGGTTCGAGCGTCCTCGTCTCTCCCGACGACGTCGCGCCCGCGCGGTAGGTGAACGTGATGGCCTGGCCACCGTCGATCGCTGCCAGCGTTGGCGCGAGAGACTGCTCACCACCGAGGGAACGCTGCGATACCGCCGCAACACCGATCTCGTCGTCGGCACGGACGTCGATTCCCGCTGCCTGGAGTTTGAGGACGGCGGTCTGCGAGATGGTCGAGACGTCGGAGTTGTCCCAGAGCGCTGCGGCCATCGCGATGGCCGCAGCCTCCTGCTCATCGAGCGTGATGTCGGGCAGTGAGTACGAGTCTGGATCGATGCGATATCCCTCGATCCCGCTCTCCGGCGAAGGACCGGTGACCAGCGGCACCCCGAGATCGCGCAGATCGTTCTTGTCACGCTCGAACATCCGATTGAACGCCTCGTCGGAACGCTCCTGGTCGTGGTAGCCGGACACGTTGCGGTGGATGTACTCAGCGGTGACGTATTGCTTGGTCGAGAGCAGACAGATCACCAGGTTGATCTGACGCTCGACTTTCGACGTAACCACGCCATGCAGCTTACGGCTACATGGATGCGATCAAGCGATCGACGCGCTCGTCGACGCTGCGGAACGGGTCCTTGCACAACACCGTGCGCTGAGCTTGGTCGTTGAGCTTCAGGTGGACCCAGTCGACAGTGAAATCGCGACCGGCCTTCTGCGCCGCGGAGATGAAATCACCGCGCAACTTGGCCCTCGTCGTCTGGGGCGGCTCGTTGACAGCGGTCTTGATCGCCTCGTCCGTCGTCGCGCGCGTGACCAAACCCTTGCGCGAGAGGAGGTCGAAGACACCTCGTCCGCGTTTGATGTCGTGATAGGCCAGGTCGAGTTGCGCGATCTTCGGATCCGACAACTCCATCGAGTACTTGTCCTGATAGCGCTGGAACAGCTTGCGCTTGATGACCCAGTCGATCTCGGTGTCGACCTTCGAGAAGTCGTCGGCCTCGACGGCGTCGAGCATCCGTCCCCACAGATCGACCACCATGTCCATCTCTGGATCCGGCGCGCGATTGACCAGATGCTCGACGGCACGTGCGTGGTACTCGCGCTGGATCTCCAGTGCTGTGGCCTGCCGTCCACCCGCGAGGCGGACCGGGCGCGTGCCCGTCGTGTCGTGGCTGACCTCGCGAATCGCGCGGATCGGGTTGTCGAGAGCGAAGTCGCGGAAAGCGACCCCTGCCTCGATCATCTCCAGCACGAGTGCCGCGGAGCCGACCTTGAGCAGAGTGGTCATCTCCGACATGTTGGAGTCGCCGACGATGACGTGGAGTCTGCGGTATTTCTCGGCGTCGGCGTGGGGCTCGTCGCGCGTATTGATGATCGGACGCGACCGCGTCGTCGCCGACGACACGCCCTCCCAGATGTGCTCGGCACGCTGCGAGAGACAGAAGGTGGCGGCCTTTGGCGTTGCGAGCACCTTGCCCGCACCACAGATCAGCTGGCGGGTGACGAGAAACGGTAGCAGGACGTCGGAGATCCGGGAGAACTCCCCCGCTCGGACGACGAGATAGTTCTCGTGGCATCCGTACGAGTTGCCCGCCGAGTCGGTGTTGTTCTTGAACAGGTAGATGTCGCCGCCGATACCTTCGTCGGCGAGTCGCTGTTCGGCGTCGACCAGGAGATCCTCGAGTACCAGCTCACCGGCGCGATCGTGGTTGATCAGCTGGATGAGGCTGTCGCACTCGGCCGTCGCGTACTCGGGGTGCGACCCCACATCGAGGTAGAGGCGCGCGCCGTTCTGCAGGAACACATTCGATGAGCGCCCCCACGACACGACCCGTCGGAAGAGGTACCGCGCGACCTCGTCTGGACTCAGTCGGCGATGGCCGTGGAAGGTGCAGGTGACACCGAATTCCGTCTCGATGCCCATGATTCGACGTTGCACTCTTCAACCCTACCCGCGGAATCCGGCGTCGACCGGTTGCACGATCAGGACGCGCCCGAATCGCTCGGGGCGTCGCCCGCCGCATCGCCGCTGCCGTCGGACGGTGTCGATTCGCTCGACTCTGCGGCAGGTGCGGGCAGCAGGTCGGCCACCGCCGTGGCGGTCAGTCGTCGGAACGCGCGCCTGGGGCGATTGCGGTCGAGGATCGCGACCTCGAGATCGCCAGGGCTCAGTTCGCGTGGCGCAGTTGGGGTTCCGTTCGACGCCTCAGTCGGGGTCGAGAGCGCGTCCACCGCGATCTTCAGGGCATCTGCCAGTTGCAGATCGGGCTCGTAGCTGTCCTTCAGCGCCGCCGAAATGGCATCGGTGGCGCCGCCCATGACGATGAACCGCGTCTCGTCGGCGATCGAGCCGTCGTAGCTGATGCGGAACAACTGCGAGGGCTTGGGTTTTCCGAAACGGGCGACCTCGGCCACGCACAACTCGACTTCGTACGGCTTGGGCTGCTCGGTGAACACAGAACCCAACGCGTTTGCGTACGTGTTGGCCAACGAGAGCGCCGACACGTCGGCCCGATCGTACGAATAGCCACGCATGTCGGCGAGCTGGATACCTGCTTTGCGCAGACTCTCGAACTCGTTGTATTTGCCGACAGCGGCGAAGCCGATCCGATCGTAGATCTCACTCGTCTTGCGCAGGGTGTTCGACGGATTCTCCGCGACGAAGAGCACGCCGTCGGCGTAGGTCAGGATGACCACGCTGCGCCCACGGGCGATTCCCTTGCGCGCGAGATCCGAGCGATCGCGCATGATCTGCTCGGCACTTGCGTAATACGGGAAGGTCATCGCGGCGCCTCCTCATGCTCTGCAGCTCTGCGCTCGATGATCGCCCGGGCTGCCGCCTCGATGTCGGCGGGTGGAACCTCTTGCGCGCCTTCGGCACTCACGACGACGGCGGTCGGGAAGATCTTGCGGACGATGTCGGGACCACCTGTCGCCGAATCGTCGTCGGCCGCGTCGTACAGCGATTCGACGGCGATAGCGAGCGCCGAGCCGGCGTCGAGATCGTGACGGTAGAGCTTCTTCAACGACGACTTCGCGAACACCGAACCGGAGCCGATGGCCTGGTAGCCGCCGAACTCCTCGTGGCGGTCACCGGCGACGTCGAAGGAGAAGATGCGACCCCGCTCGGTCGGGCTGTCGTGGTCGATGTCGTAGCCGACGAGGAGCGGGATGGCGGCCAGCCCCTGCATCGCGGCGCCGAGGTTGCCGCGCACCATCGAGGCAAGCCTGCTGACCTTGCCGTCGAGGGTCAGCGGAACACCCTCGATCTTCTCGTAGTGCTCGAGCTCGACGGTGAACAGTCGGACCATTTCGATGGCGATACCGGCCGTGCCCGCGATCCCCGCCGCCGAGTATTCGTCGGTGACGTAGACCTTCTGCACGTCGCGAGTCGCGATGATGTTGCCCATCGTGGCGCGTCGATCGCCCGCGAGCACCACACCGCCGGGAAAACTCACGGCAACGATGGTGGTGCCGTGCGGGATCTCGGAGGTGTCGGTGGTCGAGGTGAAGGTGCCCATGCGTTCAGCTCTCGCCTGTGGCAATTGGTCGGGCGCGTTGACCCGCAGATAGTCGGTGAACGACGAGATGTCGGCGCCGAATGTGGGGTGGGAACTTCTGGTGGGACCGGACGGGGACAGTGAACCGAACGTCTCGCTCACTGGCCACCCTTCTGCACGTACGCGCGCACGAAGTCTTCAGCGTTCTCTTCGAGCACGTCATCGATCTCGTCGAGGAGGTCATCGGTGTCCTCGGCGAGCTTCTCACGCCGTTCCTGGCCCGCACTGCCGTCGGAGCCGAGTTCGCCGTCGTCTCCACCGCCGCCGCGAGTGGTCTGTTCCTGCGCCATGTGCACTCCTTAGGTTTTGCCGGGGCTCCGCCCCGGCCTGTGACTGCGCCTCTGGTCACCGCTCTTCGTCGTCAGCGACATCGCTCGCTTTACTCGCTCGTCGCTTCCTCCTGCATCGCGGTGCGGCGCAGTCACATCCAACTCGTGAATCCACACTACCGGGGGTTCAAGCGAAAAGAGGGTTGAACACGTCCCCGTCGACAACGGGTCAGGTCGTCAGTTGATCGACCAGCTCGGACGCCGAGTGCACGGAGTCGAGGAGTTGGCCGACGTGTGCCCTGCTTCCGCGCAGCGGTTCCAGCGTCGGAATCCGCACCAGCGAATCGCCACCGAGGTCGAAGATGACCGAGTCCCAGCTCGCTGCGGCGACGTCGGCGCCGAACCGGCGCAGGCATTCGCCACGGAAGTATGCGCGAGTGTTCTCCGGGGGTTCGGTGATCGCGCGCGTCACGTCGGCTTCGTCGACGAGTCGCTTCATCGAGCCGCGCGCCACCAGACGGTTATAGAGGCCCTTGTCGAGTCGGACGTCGGAGTACTGCAGGTCGATCAACTGCAGTCGCGGGGCCGACCAGCCGAGTCCCTCGCGCTGCCGGAACCCTACCAGAATGCGGAGCTTTGCGGGCCAGTCGAGGATGTCGGCGCATTCCATCGGGTCGCGCTCGAGCCGGTCGAGCACATCGGCCCAGGTGCTCAGCACGTCCATCGCTCGCGCGTCGTCGGAGTTCTCACGCTCGTGGAACTTCGTGCATCGTTCGAGGTACTCACGCTGGAGTGCCAGCGCGGTGAGTTCGCGGCCGTCGGTCAGCGCCACCGTCGCCTGCAGCGTCGGATCATGGCTGATCGCGTGTACCGCCGAGACCGGGCGCGCGAGTTCGATGTCGGAGAAGTCGACGCCGGCCTCGATGAGGTCGAGTACCAGCGACGTCGTGCCGACCTTGAGGTATGTAGCGGTCTCGGCAAGATTGGCGTCGCCGATGATCACGTGGAGTCTGCGGTAGCGCTCGGGATCGGCGTGCGGTTCGTCGCGGGTGTTGATGATGCCGCGCTTGAGCGTGGTCTCTAGTCCGACTTCGACCTCGATGTAGTCCGAGCGCTGCGAGAGCTGGTAGCCCGCTTCGTCGCCGGACTGGCCGATGCCGACGCGACCCGCGCCGGTGATGACCTGACGCGAGGCGAAGAAGGTCGTGAGGCCCCCGATGACCGCGGTGAATGGCGTGTCGCGACTCATCAGGTAGTTCTCGTGGGTGCCGTAGGACGCACCCTTTCCGTCGATGTTGTTCTTGTACAACTGCAGACGCGGAGCGCCGGGCACACTCGCGACGTGGCGGGCTGCTGCCTCCATCACCCGCTCGCCCGCCTTGTCCCAGATCACCGCATCGAGAGGATCGGTGACCTCGGGGGCCGAGTACTCGGGATGCGCATGGTCGACGTAGAGACGCGCCCCGTTGGTGAGGATCATGTTCGCGGCGCCGATCTCGTCGGCGTCGATGATGGGTGCTGGTCCGGTCCCGCGCCCCAGATCGAATCCGCGGGCATCGCGCAGCGGTGATTCGACCTCATAGTCCCAGCGCGTGCGCTTGGCGCGCGGCACCCCGGCTGCTGCGGCGTACGCGAGCACCGCCTGTGTCGACGTCATTATCGGATTCGCGGTCGGGTCGCCTGGCGCGGAGATCCCGTACTCGACCTCGGTGCCGATGATTCGCTGCATGGTATTGAGACTAGATGTCGGTCGGATGAAAGGTCGGACCCACCACCTCGCATCGGTCGCACCGGCGACGCTCGTGTGGGACCTTCTACACGTGAAAGCATTCCGCCGGTTCACCGTTCGGGTTCCGTTGCCCGCTCCCCTGTCCGATCTCGCCGTTCTCGCTCACAATCTCCGCTGGGTCTGGCATGCACCGACCCAGGATTTGTTTGCCACCATCGACCCCGCCAGGTGGGAAGGGACCGGTGATCCGCTGCGGTTGCTCGCGGAGGTGTCGCCCGAGAGACTCACCGAGTTGTCCTCCGACACTGAGTTCCTCGCGCGACTCACCGCGCTGCGTGCAGACCTCGACGAGTACTGCACGTCACCCCAGTGGTACGGCGATCGCGCGGCGTCGGGAGACCCCATGCCCGATGGAATCGCCTACTTCTCGATGGAATTCGGCATTTCCGAAGTGCTCCCGATCTACTCCGGCGGTCTCGGCATCCTCGCGGGCGACCACCTCAAGGCGGCATCGGATCTCGGTCTTCCGTTGATCGGCGTCGGGCTCTTCTATCGGTGCGGCTACTTCCGGCAGAGTCTTTCGCACGACGGGTGGCAGATCGAGCGGTACCCGGTCAACGATCCGGGTGCGCTACCGCTGGCGTTGCTGACCGACGCCGCGGAGAAGCCTGTGATCATCGAGATCTCGATGCCCGGCGGACGCACGCTGCACGCACAGGTGTGGCTGGCCACCGTCGGTCGAATCCCGTTGCTGCTCCTCGATTCCGACATCGCTGCCAACGACGACGAACTGCGCGGGATCACCGACCGTCTCTACGGCGGCGATCAGGACCACCGCATCAAGCAGGAGATCCTGCTCGGCGTCGGTGGGGTGCGCGCGTTGCGTGAATACGTCCGTCTCGCAGAACGCGCACAGCCCACCGTCTTTCACATGAACGAGGGCCATGCGGGGTTCCTCGGTGTCGAGCGAGTCCGCGAGCTCGTCGACTCCGCTGGGCTCGACTTCGATTCCGCGGAGTCCGTGGTCCGAGCGTCGACGATCTTCACGACGCACACCCCCGTCCCCGCCGGAATCGACCGCTTCCCCGACGATCTCGTGCGCTTCTACCTCGATCCGGGACCCGACGGAACGTCGAATCTGTTGCCGGGGCTGTCGGCGAGCACGGTTCTCGAACTCGGCGATGAATCGAATCCGGGTGTCTTCAACATGGCGCACATGGGTTTTCGCCTCGGTCAGCGATCCAATGGGGTGTCGCAACTGCACGGCGCGGTCAGTCGCGAGATGTTCTCCGACCTGTGGCCCGGGTTCGACGCCGACGAGGTGCCGATCGGTGCGGTCACCAACGGCGTGCACGGACCGACGTGGGTTGCGCGCAAATGGCAGGACGTCAGCGGGGGCAACGAGGACGCCGCACCTGCGGTCTACGCGGCCTTGCCCGCCGCAGACCTCTGGGCGATCCGCTCGGAGTTGCGCGCTGGACTAGTCGACGAGGTCCGACGTCGCGCCTATGCAAGTGGCCGCGACCGCGACTTCACCGACGCCGAACTCGGTTGGACCGCAGATCTTTTCGACCCCAACTCGTTGACCATCGGCTTCGCGCGACGGGCGGCCACCTACAAGCGACTGACGCTGATGCTGCGTGACCCAGACCGGATGCGCCGGATCCTCACCGATCCGGAACGGCCGGTGCAGCTCGTCGTCGCGGGTAAGGCGCATCCGGCCGACGACGGCGGCAAGGCGCTCATCCAACAGATCGTGAAGTTCACCGAGGATCCCGAACTGCGCGACCGCATCGTCTTCCTCCCCGATTACGACATCTCGATGGCGAGACACATCTACGCAGGCTGCGACGTGTGGCTCAACAATCCGGTACGTCCCATGGAGGCGTGCGGAACGTCGGGGATGAAGTCGGCGCTCAACGGCGGACTCAACCTGTCGATCCTCGACGGGTGGTGGGACGAGATGGCCGACGGCGAAAACGGTTGGGCAATTCCGTCGGCCGAAGGTGTGAACGACGAGAATCGTCGCGACGACCTCGAGGCCGAGGCTTTGTACTCGCTGCTCGAGGAGACCGTCGTGCCGCTGTACTACGCACGCGAGAACGGCGTGCCGACGCGCTGGGTGGAGATGGTCCGCCACACTCTCGCGGTGCTCGGTCCCAAGGTGCTCGCGTCGCGCATGGTCCGCGACTACACCCTCGAACTCTATGTGCCCGCTGGGATTTCGTACCAGCAGGCGTGCGCCGACGGGTACGCCTTGGCCACCTCGCTCGCCTCGTACCGTTCGACGCTCGCGTCGTCGTGGAAGTCGGTGGCGATCGCCGGGATCGACGAGTCGACGACACCCGACGACGAGCTCGACCTGACGGCGCACGTCTCGCTCGGCGAACTCGCGCCCGACGAGGTGACCGTGCAAGCCGTGCTCGGTCGGGTGACCGACGACGGCGACATCTACGACGCGGTGCATTCGCCGATGGAACCGGTGCCCGGGACAGATGCCTCCGGCCGAACGCGCTTCCGCGCGGCGGTCGCACCGTATCGATCGGGGGTGCTCGGTTACACCGCGCGTGTGCTGCCGCGGCATCCGCTGCTCACCGACGATGCCGAACTGGGCTTGGTGCGCTACCCGGCGTCGGCGGGTGAACCGCCCGCGATGCCGTCGTAAGCCCGAAACGCGACGGGGACAGACACAACTGCGGCCGACCCGTTATGGGTCGGCCGCAGTTGTCTGTATCGAAGGCCTACACGTACTGAAGGCCTCAAGTACCGAAGGTCTACAAGTACTGACCGGTGTTGGTCTCGGTGTCGATCGCACGGCTTGCGCCGGAGCTCTTGCCGGTGACCAGCGTGCGGATGTAGACGATCCGCTCGCCCTTCTTGCCCGAGATACGCGCCCAGTCGTCGGGGTTGGTGGTATTCGGCAGATCCTCGTTCTCGGCGAACTCGTCGAGGATCGAATCGAACAGGTGCTGCACCCGCAAACCGGGGGCGCCGGTCTCCAACTGCGACTTGATCGCGTACTTCTTCGCACGGTCGACGACGTTCTGGATCATCGCGCCGGAGTTGAAGTCCTTGAAGTACATGATCTCCTTGTCGCCGTTGGCGTAGGTGACCTCCAAGAACCTGTTCTCGTCACTCTCGGCATACATCCGCTCGACGACCTTCTCGATCATCGTGTTGACGCATGCGGTGCGATCACCGCCGAACTCGTTGAGATCGTCGGCGTGTACCGGTAGTTCCTCGACGAGGTACTTCGAGAAGATGTCGATCGCCGACTCGGCGTCGGGTCGCTCGATCTTGATCTTCACGTCGAGACGTCCCGGCCGCAGGATTGCCGGGTCGATCATGTCCTCGCGGTTGGACGCGCCGATCACGATGACGTTCTCGAGGCCCTCCACACCGTCGATCTCGCTGAGTAGCTGTGGCACGACAGTGGTTTCGACGTCGGACGAGACGCCTGAGCCGCGGGTACGGAAGATCGAGTCCATCTCGTCGAAGAAGACGATGACGGGCGTGCCCTCCGACGCCTTCTCACGTGCACGCTGGAAGATCAATCGGATGTGGCGCTCGGTCTCGCCGACGAACTTGTTGAGCAGCTCGGGACCCTTGATGTTCAGGAAGTACGACTTCGCTTCCTTGGCATCGTCGCCGCGCGCAGTTGCGATCTTCTTGGCAAGCGAGTTGGCGACCGCCTTGGCGATGAGCGTCTTGCCGCAACCGGGAGGTCCGTAGAGCAGCACTCCCTTTGGTGGACGCAATGCGTAATCGCGGAACAGATCCTTGTGCAGGAACGGCAGTTCGACGGCGTCGCGGATCTGCTCGATCTGCCTGCCGAGACCACCGATGTCCTCATAACCGACGTCCGGCACCTCTTCGAGGACGAGATCCTCGACCTCGGCCTTGGGGACTCGCTCGAACGCGAAGCCGGCCTTGGTGTCGATCAGCAGCGAATCGCCGGGGCGTAGCTTGCGACGCTTACCGTCCTCACCGTCGACATCACCGAGCAGTGGTTCGGCGAGCCACACGACCCGCTCTTCGTCGGCATGGCCGACGACCAGTGCGCGTTGACCGTCGCCGAGAACCTCGCGCAACGTGCTGATCTCACCGACCGAATCGAACTCGCACGCCTCGACAATGGTCAGCGCCTCGTTGAGGCGCAGCGTCTGACCCTTGCTCAACGAGTCGAGATCGATGTTGGGCGAGCAGGTCAGCCGCATCTTGCGGCCCGACGTGAAGACATCGACGGTCTGGTCGGGATAGATCTCGAGAAGTACGCCGTATCCACTCGGCGGCTGTCCGAGGCGGTCGACCTCTTCGCGGAGGGCTACGAGTTGCTGTCGTGCTTCTTTGAGGGTCTCGAGGAGCTTGGCATTGCGTGTCGTCAGGTTGTCGACCCGCTCCTGGAGGTCCGAAGCGTCTGCTTGACGTCCGAAGGACGGACGGCCGGCTTCTGCGCGCAACGGGGGCGTGTAAGCAGGAGTGAATTGTTCCCCGGCGGAATTGCTCGCGGTCTCGTCTGCCACATTCTCACCGGAGGCTTCATGGCGATCAGATTCGGTCATTGCTGACTCCTCTCCCCGGCAACGACCCCAGTGGGTTGCGCCGTAACACCACGCTACCGGGAGGCAGCAAATATCGCCGCGCACCGCGCGATACGCGGTGTTGACGGTGTGTTAAATGTGAGTCTTCGCAACGTATTCGCGGTGTTTCTCCGAGGGGACCGCGTTTTGTTCATACCTGCTGCGCTGTGCTCATCCCTTTGTCGGACGACGCTGCGGGCGCAGCGTCGTGACGCCGTCGGCCAGGCGCCGTGCGGTGATGAGAAAAGCCGTGTGTCCTTGCATTTTGTGCTCGGGGCGCACCGCGAGACCCACAGCGCTCCAGTCACGGACGAGCGATTCCCACGCGTGCGGCTCGGTCCAGCACTCTTGTTCACGAAGCGCTTCGACGACCCGCGAGAGTTGCGTGACCGTTGCCACATACACGGTCAAAACCCCGCCTGGTTTCAATACCGTTCGAACGACATCAAGGGTTTCCCACGGCGCGAGCATGTCGAGGATGACGCGATCGAATCGCTCATCGGTATCGATCTCGACGAGGTCGGCGACGGTCAACGACCAGTTGGCGGGCGTCCCGCCGAAGAATGTCTCGACATTGCGACGGGCGTAGTCGGCATGATCCTCGCGGATCTCGTACGACACGACTTCGCCCTCGGACCCGACGGCCCGCAGGAGCGAGCACGTCAGGGCTCCGGAGCCGGCGCCCGCCTCGAGAACACGAGCACCCGGGAAGATGTCGCCCTCGCTGACGATCTGTGCGGAATCCTTGGGGTAGATCACCTGCGCACCGCGCGGCATCGACAGGACGAAGTCGACGAGCAATGGTCGTAGAGCGAGGTACTCGGTGCCGCTGGTGGCGGAGACGATGCTGCCCTCGGGAGATCCGATCAGATCGTCGTGCGAGATGGCGCCACGGTGGGTGTGGAACTGTTTGCCCTCTTCGAGATTGACCGTGAACTTACGGCCCTTGGCGTCGGTGAGCTGGACCCTGTCGCCCACGACGAACGCGCCACTCGACGCCATGTGTGTTTCCTCTCGAGACTGATGTGACGCATGTGACCGATGAGAAACATCCGAGGTCAGGGTGCGCATGTCGGGCGGCAGCAATGTCACTGCCGCGACCTACCCTGCCAAATGTGAGCATGACTTCGTACCCCGGGTCCTCCGCCGACACCATCGCCCAGAACGACGGCGCGGCCGGACACCCTGCGACCTCGCCCGCCCAGGCCACCGCGACCTCCTCGGCGTTGAGTACCGAAGCGAGCGGGCAGGGACATGGGCTCGGACATGGGCGGGGACTCGTCGGCCGGCCGCTTGCCCTGTCACCGTCGAGGGCCGCCGATTTCAAACAGTGCCCGTTGCTCTACCGCTATCGCGCCATCGACCGGTTCCCGGAGACGCCGACGCAGGCGCAGACACGCGGCACGGTCGTCCACGCGGCGCTGGAGAATCTGTTCGATCTGCCCGCAGAGCTCCGTACCCGCGAGTCTGCCGAATTCCTCGTCGAGGGCGCGTGGGCGGCGATGTGCGAAGCCGACCCGTCGCTGGGGGCGATCCTCGACGGCGACGACGACAAATTCGTCGAGAAGGCGATCAAGCTGATCGGTAACTACTACCGCCTCGAAAACCCCACCGCGTTCACACCCGAGTCCGTCGAAGAACACGTGGAGATCGAAAGCGACGACGTCCTGATGCGGGGCTTCATCGACAGAATCGACGTCGCGCCGACCGGCGAGATCCGAATCGTCGACTACAAGACCGGCCGCGCGCCCGGTGAAGGGTATGAGGCCAAAGCGCTGTTCCAGATGAAGTTCTATGCGCTGGCGATCCTACGGATTCGGGGTGTGGTGCCCCATCGGCTCCAGCTCATGTATCTCTCCGACGGCCAGGTGCTCAGCTACACGCCCGACCGCGACGAGCTCGAACGGTTCGGTCGTACCCTCTCGGCCATCTGGCAGGCGATCCGCGAAGCAGTCGCCTCCGGCGACTTCCGGCCTCGACGGTCCGCCCTGTGTCGGATGTGTGAACACAAGTCTCGGTGCCCTGAGTTCGGTGGCGAGATACCGGAGTACCCCGGTCCCCCGCCCGGATTTGTCGCCTGATCGCGCGACCGGTCAGCCCATCTCGTCCGAATCCTGTTGCCTAAGCGGCATTTTCGGCCGCATGCCGACCGTGTCCGGTCATCGCATGCTTGCCGCGTTCCGCGACCCCGCCTCCAGATACCCCTTCACGGGGCGCGTCGGGCTGTGCATCCGCAGCGTGTCGGGGTCCGCCTGATTGGGGTCCGTCCGACTGCGTCTGCGGAGCCGTCGGTGACTGCGACCCTGCTAACGGGTGGGTGGCTGCCGGTGAGTGGGGCACTGGTGGTGATGGGAGTACTGCTGGTGAGTGCTGCTCGGTTGGGCTCGCGTCTTCGGCCGGCTTGGTCAGCGGCAACGGGTTGGTGGTGTTCGAATCGAGAGCGGGTGCCGACGCTGCGGGCGGCGGCGTGGTAGCTCGCTCGGGCGCGCGGTGGCGGCCCTTCGTTGACGGCTGGGCATCGGCGAGATGTCGGTCGCCTACGGACTCGTCGGTGTTCGTCGACAACGCGGCGGGAGCGGGCGTTGGGGTGTTCGCGACTGCGGCACCCGACACCGAACCGGGCTTGTCCGTCGGTGCCGTGCGTGCGGCGGTCGGGTCGACGACGTCGACGGCCGCGTTCTGCACCCCCGGCGCCTGGAGCGGGTAGAAGGCGTTGTTCACGCTGTCCCAGCGGGCGACGTCATCGTCGTCGAACGGGATGCCCAGGCGAGTGTTGATCAGTACCGCAAGCGCTGTCAACGGATGGTGCTTCGGTGTGTAGACGAGGTAGGTGGTGTTGCCGTCCGCACTGTGCAGAACTGTCGGCTCCTGGCTGTAGTCGATGAGGTTGCCGTAGTTCTGTTCGCCGAGTCCGGTGTGGACCGTGAGGAAACCGGCAGCGTCGACGAGGAGTGAACTCACCGGTCGATTCCAGACCCATTGGAAGTTGGCGACGGGATCACCGACCACGATCACCGACGTGACCGGTAGATCGCCTGTCGCCTGCGGGTCGCGCGCTCCGTTGGACTCGGCACCCGCCAGCTCCATCAGCCCGGCCACTGCCGGGTGGTCGGCAGCCCATGCTTTCAGCCCCCAGGGGCTGCGCGGATCCGAGATGAGCAGGACGTAGGACTTGTCGACGTCGATCGCCGTCCCGTCTGCGTTGCTGGCGACGGCCTGTTCGGCCGCGTTGCCGAGGGCTTCGGCACCCTGCGAAAAGCCGGTATAGACGACGGTCGGATTCTCGCCCTGTTGCGTCGCGAAGGCATGCATGGCCTTGAGGTTCTGCGTGACGGCAATGTCGCGCGACTCATCGTAGGACGGCGCGAAGATCGGCAGTGAAGCGCCCGAGCGTCCGCTGATGATCGGGCCGATCGCCTCGGGGTAGTCGATGATGTACGTCGGTCGGTCGCCGGCACGGAAGCCTCTGATCCGCGGATAAAGAGTTCCGTCGTCGGTACCCGGGGTGACGACGATCAGAACATCGCCGTTGTGCGCTCCGATCGCCGTACTCAACCAGTCCGGACCTGTGCCGTCGTCGGGGTCGGCCGGGCGAAACACGCCATCGGCGGCGAGGCCGTTGACGGTGTCCTGAGTTGCCGCGACGGAAGGTACGCCCGCGTGCGCGGTTGTCGACGAGAGGGCGAGGGGAAGAACGGTTCCCGCACAGAGCGCGCAACCGACGGCAGCACTGCCGAACGATTTCCGGAGTCGGTACACAGGCAACCTCGTGAGTCAGTGCCGCCGTGCGGTTGGCAGCAGGGACGTCCGTGACCGAATATTGCGATCTCAATAGTCGATGTAACTGTCGCGAACAGCGCTGAGTCTGGTCGTTTGACCAGATCGACGCCGTGCACACGTCGAGAATTAGTCTGAACGCAGTAGTGAAAGCGTCTGATCGGATGACACTGACCTGGTCGGGTACGTGGGGTTCACGTCATTTAGGGTCGGGTCGTGGAGAGTTGCTACTACGAGCGCGTCGACGACATCCCGAACTCCGACGACGATGCTGACGATTTCGAGTACTTTTCTCCGACCGCTGCCACTCTGAGTGTGTGGGCCTCAGACATCCAGCACGGAGGACCCCCGGCGGGGCTGTTGATGCGCAGTCTTCTGCGCTGTGCGCCGGATCCCACACAGGAGTTCACGCGGGTGACCACCGAGATCCTCGGGCCCATCGGTCTGGGGCTCAACCGGGTGCGGGCCAGGGTGGTTCGTCCCGGACAACAGATCGCGCTCATCGAAGCCGATCTGGAGGTCAGGCAACCCGACGGTAGGTACCGACTGGCGGCGCAGAGTGTCGGGTGGCGCATGCGCACAACGGATTCGACCACGATCACACGCGCACCGCGCGAACCACTGCCCTCCCCGGAGACGCTGCCCGTGGTTCGCGGTGTCACGGGTGACAGTGACCTGGGCGTCGACTGGGGCACCGTCGGTTTCATCGGCACGACCGACACCGCAGCGACGCCGGGCCTGCACGGTCAGACACCGGCGGTATGGATCAAGCCGTCGATCGACCTGGTAGAAGGCGAGACAATGTCGAATCTGGAGTCCGTCTTCACCGTTCTCGACGTGGCGAACGGGCTCGGCACGACGCTGCGACCGGACGAGTGGACGTGGATGAACACCGACACCACGGTGCACCTCGTCGGCCAGCCGACGACGCCCTGGTTGGGCATCGACGCCGACATGGCCGCAGGCAGGCACGGCTACGGCGCCACATTCGCCGATCTCTACGACGTCGACGGATTCTTGGGTCGCTCCGCCCAAACCGTTCTGCTCGGTCCGCGCTGACCGTACCGCGAAGCCGGTTCGACGAACGTCAGAAACGGCAGGAACGGATGTCCGACGCGAGGATCGCGCGCGCACCCAGCTCCGAGAGCTCGTCCATCAGGTTCTGGTGATCGCGACGTGGCACCATTGCGCGCACGGCCGCCCACTCGGGGTCGGCCATCGGAGCGACCGTCGGCGACTCGAGGCCGGGAGTGATGGCCGTCGCCTGCTCCAACAGCGATCGAGGGCAGTCGTAGTCGATCATCACGTACTGCTGTCCGAACACGACGCCCTGCACTCGTTTGATGAACTGTGTTGCGCGCTTGTCGGGGTCGACGCCCGCACGGCTGATCAGCACACCCTCGGAGTCGCAGAGCGATTCGCCGAATGCCTCGAGGCCGTGCTGGCGCAGGGTCCGTCCGGAGCCGACGACGTCGGCGATCGCGTCGGCGACCCCGAGCTGGATCGAGATCTCGACTGCGCCGTCGAGGCGGATGATCTCGGCTGTCATCCCCCGCGACGCGAGGTCGTCGCGCACCAGGTTCGGATACGACGTCGCGATGCGCTTACCGCCCAGATCGTCGACGCTCCACTTCTGACCTGCGGGAGCTGCATAGCGGAAGGTCGAGGACCCGAAGCCCATCGCGAGCTCCTCGTCGACCTGGGCACCCGAGTCGCGAGCGAGATCACGCCCGGTGATGCCGAGATCGAGCGTGCCCGCGCCGACGTAGATGGCGACGTCTTTGGGTCGGAGGAAGAAGAACTCGACGTCATTGTTGATGTCGAGGACGGTGAGATCCTTCGAGTCGGATCGTTTGCGGTAGCCCGCCTCGGCCAGCACGGCGGCGGCCGACTCGGAGAGGGCACCTTTGTTGGGGACTGCAACGCGCAGCATGGTCACTCCAGGGGGAAGTCGATGAATCGTCTGTGGTCTGTAGGTCGGGCGGGCCGGGACCGAATCGGTCACGGCCTACAGATGGCGGTAGACGTCCTCGAGTGAGAGGCCCCGCTTGATCATCATCACCTGAAGCCAGTAGAGAAGCTGGGAGATCTCCTCGCCGAGCGACTCGTCGGATTCGTATTCGGCGGCCAACCACACCTCGCCGGCCTCTTCGATGATCTTCTTGCCCAGTGTGTGCACGCCGGAGTCGAGTGCGGCGACGGTGCCACTACCTGCGGGACGCGTCGTCGCCTTGTCGGTCAGCTCCGCGAACAACTCATCGAAGGTCTTCACGGGTGTCGATTGTCCCATGCGCGCACATGGGATCGACTCACGGGATCGCCGAACGACTAGTCGTGCCGTGCGAGGTCGATGATCGTCAAACCGTCGAGGCTGCGCAGAAAGCGGCGTCGGGGACCGGCCGGGACGTCGGCGGCCGACGGCACGACGATCGTCGTGCATCCGGCGGATACCGCCGACTGAGTTCCGGTCGGCGAATCCTCCACGGCGACACACTGACTGGCTTCGACGCCGAGCAGGGTCGCCGCCCGCAAATAGGGATCAGGCGCCGGTTTGCCGAATTCCACCTCATCTCCGCACACGGTGACTGCGAAGAAGTGCGGGCCGATGGTGCCGAGTGCCTGATCGGTCAGCTCACGCACCGTATTGGTCACCAACGCCATGGGGATGCCCGCGTCGAAGATTGTCGTCAGCGCCTCGAGTGCGCCTGGTCGCCAGGGCAGATCGACGGAGAACAGCTGAGCAACCCGATCGAGCAGCCAGCGCTCGTCGGCGGCGTAGTCACGCTCGTCGACGGGCACGCCGGAAGCGTCGAAGACCTTGGTCAGCGCGTCGCTCATGGAGTTGCCGAGTGTCGACTCGCGGAGCTCCGGCGTCATCACGTAGCCGTGACGTTCGGAGAGTTCGGCGACGGCGATGTCCCACAGTTTCTCGGAGTCGAGCAGCGTGCCGTCCATGTCCCAGAGGACCGCGGCCGGACGGGCTGGTTCTGTCGAGGTCGTCACCCGAGCATCATCGCCGATGCGGACAACGCGCAGCGAATCCGGTGATTCGGCTCACGTGGCGACGTCGTCGTGCGCGGGGCGCGAGGCCGGACGTCTGACTGCGTCGACGACGCTGATCACCAGTCCCAGCACCGACGCGGCCATCAGGGAGGCGTAGACGGTCAGCGCGGTATCGCCCCGGCCCGACGTGTAGCGACCGCTTCCGCCATGTGCATCCGGTCGACCCGGCCCGTGCTGTCCGCCGCGTCCACCCGGTCCGCCGGGGCCAGCTTGTTGGCCGGCAGGTGGCTGCCCCGCCGGTTGTCCGGACGGCTGTCCCCCGGGTTGTCCGGAGAGCTGGCCGGCACCACCACTGGTGCCGTGGAACTGCCTGGTCATGCCGTGGCCCTGATCGCCGGACAGTGACGAGTGGTAGACGCCGATCGCCGACGCCTGGATCAGGACCGGCACCGCGATGAACCGTAGCGGGAGGTAGAACGCGGCGATCACACTGAGGATCTCGACGGCGTAGAAGTATCGGTCGTGCATCGCGGGCAAGAGGAACGGCACGACGGCGGCACTCGCCGTGGCCACGACGAGGATCGAGGCAGGCGTGACGGCCGGCTTCTTCCACAGCGACCAGGCCAGGAACACCACGATCACCAGCGCGGCCAGCCCGATACCGAGATGTGCCAACCAGGTGGCGTCCCCCGAGATCGGAATGAGCTGATAGAGGTTCGCCGCGCCGAGCGTGAGCTGCTTGTAAGAGTCGGTCTGGTTCAGATACACCGAGAGTGCCGTCGACCACGACGCGCCCGCCAACACCGCGGGAATGTCGAGCAGTACGTAGACGGCGGGTATCGCCAGCAGGGCGTACCAGGGGATGCGACGGCGAACGAGCAACCACAACACCACCGGCAACACGAAGATCGCCTGCAGCTTGAAGCTGATCGCCAGGCCGAAGAACACACACGCGACCACGGAGTTCGACACGTACGGATTCCACGCACGCACTTTCCACTCACGCACATTCAACGCAGACCGATTCCAGACATGCGCCTGTCGCCCAGAATCGCCCTCGGAAGTGTCGCCCTCACGAGTATCGCTTCGTTGGGCGCGCAGCAGGAAGTAGATCCCGGCGACCACGCACGCGGTGTAGACGGCGTCGGCCTGACCCCACCAGGCGCTGTTCATGATCACCGACGGCAGGAGGAACACGACGCCAAAGGCGAACGCCTGCAACCAGAAACGATCGGTGCGTAGTGCGACGATCCGGTACGCCAAGCTCGCCAGCGCCACGTCGAAGATGATCGACAGCGCCTTGATGCCGATCAGTGACGGCACGTGCAGCACGGTGAGGAGCCAGATCAGATCGAGGTAGGGGTAGTTGTAGTCGGCGAACTGCTCACGGAACGCACCGAATCCCTGCTGGTCGAGGGTGTCGTACCAGCGGCTCAAGAAGTTCTGGTAGTCCATCGTCTGACGATCGAGGAAGTACCACCGCACACCTAGCCCTACCGCCAGCACGACGCCGAGAACGCACCAGCGCAGCCACCGGGGCACAGCGTCGTGCCGGGTCGGGTGGTGCGGAATCGGGGCGGGCTGCGCGGTTCCGGCGAAGGGGATGCTCGAGTTTTCGGGCACGTCTGCGGGAGTGAGAGTCGACGACACGGTGTCCAGTGTGATCGGCGAGCCTGGGAAGTCGGTGGAAACAAGCTGTCCGGTTCTTCCGAGGTTCATATCACCCCGCGGGGTTCACCCCCTCGATTCACCGCGCTTGATCAACCCCGGGGGCCGACTCGTCCATGGCCAGATCGCCCCACGCAGAATCGTCGTAGTGTCGAATCGTCGTAGTGTCGAAGGGCACGGACGTAGTCGAGCAGTCTCGGAGGAGTCATGTCGAAGGTCTTCGTCTTCGGTCACCGCAACCCGGACACCGATGCCATCGCGTCGGCGCTCGCGATGGCGCACCTCGAGCGCACGCTCGATCCCTCACTCGACGTCGAAGCCGTCGCCCTGGGCGAACCCGGCGTCGAAACCCGTTATGCGCTTGATCATTTCGGTGTCGACGCGCCGCGTGTCATTGAGCGGGCGCGTCCGGAGGCCGACAGGGTGATCCTCGTCGACCACAACGAACGTCAGCAGAGCGTCGCCGATGTCGCCGACGTGACCGTTCAGAAGGTGGTCGATCATCATCGGATCGCCAACTTCGAGACCGCTGCACCACTGTGGTTTCGCGCTGAGCCCGTCGGCTGCACCTGCACGATCCTTCACCGGATGTTCGGCGAGAACGACCTCACCCCACCGGCGGACCTCGCGGGGATGATGGTGTCGGCAATCGTCTCCGACACCCTCCTGTTGCACTCGCCGACCACCACTGACCTGGACCGGACAGCCGCACAGGATCTTGCCGAGCGCGCCGGCATCGACCTCGACCACTACGGCACCGACCTGCTCCGCGCCGGCTCCGACGTCGGCGACGCATCTGCGGCCGAACTCATCGAACGCGACGCCAAGAGCTACACGATGGGATCGACGACGGTCCGCGTCGCACAGATCAACACCGTCGACGTCGACAGTCTGCTCGCACGCAGCGAAGAGTTTCTCGCCGCGATGAACGCCGAAGCGCGACAACAGGGATACGACCTGTTCCTGCTACTGATCACCGACGTGCTGAGGGTCGACTCCGATCTTCTCGTCGTCGGGTCGCCTGTCGAGGCCGTCGAAAAGGCACTTGACGTGACCGTCCGCGACGGCCACGCGAAGGCGCCTGGGATCGTCTCCAGGAAGAAGCAGATCGTCCCGCAGCTGACCGAAGTACTGCGCACCACATGACGCGAGTACTGGCGCACCACATGACGCGCGCGCAAGCGCCGCCGCACGCCGTCGACGTCAGACGTTGAAGTACTTGGCCTCCGGGTGGTGCAGAACGAAGGCATCCGTCGACTGCTCGGGATGAAGCTGCAACTCCTCCGAGAGTTCGACGCCGATGCGCTCCGGTTCGAGCAGCTTCATCATCGTGACGCGGTCCTCGAGATTCGGGCACGCGCCATAGCCGAACGAGAAACGCGCACCGCGGTACTCGAGGTCGAAGAAGCCTTGGGCAGCGTCGGGATCCTCAGAGCCGAATGACTTGTCCCCCACCGTCAGTTCGCTGCGCACCCGCTGGTGCCAATACTCGGCAAGCGCCTCCGTCAACTGCACTCCGATTCCGTGGACCTCGAGGTAGTCGCGGTACGCGTCGTCGGCGAAGAGCTTGTTGGCGAAGTCGGCGATCGGCTGACCCATCGTGACGAGTTGGAACGGCAGCACGTCGACCTGTCCGGTGGCGATGGCGTCGTCGCGCGAGCGGATGAAGTCGGCGATACACAGGAACTTCGGCCGCTGCTGGCGTGGGAACGAGAAGCTGTACCGCACAGGGGCATCCGGGCGAGGCTCGGTCAACACATGCACGGTGTCTCCCTCGCTGACCGCCGGGAAGTATCCGTAGACGACGGCGGCATGCTGCAGGATGCCCTCCGTGGAGAGCCGGTCGAGCCAGTAGCGCAGCCGCGGACGACCCTCGGTCTCGACGAGTTCCTCGTACGACGGCCCGTTGCCGCCGCGTGCCCCGCGCAACCCCCACTGACCGAGGAAGAGTGCGCGCTCGTCGAGCAATTGGCGGTATTCGGCGACGGGGACGCCCTTGATGATGCGTGTTCCCCAGAACGGTGGTGTCGGAACGTCGTTGTCCGAAGCGACATCCGAACGTGCAGGCACCTCGACCGGTGTCTCTGCGGCCTTGCGCTTGGCGGCGATGCGCTTCGATCGCTCGTGGCGTGCCTTGCGTTCGGCGGCTTTCTGGGCGGCTGCGATCGAGTCGGCGCTCTCCGGCACCGATCCGCCGCCACGCTTGAGCGCCATGATGTCGTCCATCAACCGCAGCCCCTCGAAGGCGTCTCGCGCATAGTGCACGTCGCCCTCGTAGGTGTCCGAGAGATCGTTCTCCACGTACGACCGCGTGAGCGCCGCTCCGCCGAGTAGGACGGGATAGTTGTCCGCCAGCCCTCGGGCGTTGATCTCCTCGAGGTTCTCCTTCATGACGACCGTCGACTTCACCAGCAGCCCCGACATGCCGATCACGTCGGCGCGCTTGTCCTCGGCCACCTCGAGGATCGTCGAGATCGGTTGCTTGATACCGATGTTCACGACCTCGTAGCCGTTGTTGCTCAAGATGATGTCGACGAGGTTCTTGCCGATGTCGTGGACGTCGCCCTTCACAGTGGCAAGCACGATGCGTCCCTTGCCGTCTTCTCCGGTTGCCTCCATGTGCGGTTCGAGATGTGCCACAGCGGTTTTCATGACCTCGGCCGACTGCAGAACGAACGGCAGCTGCATCTGGCCGGAACCAAACAGCTCGCCGACGGTCTTCATGCCGGAGAGCAGTGTCTCGTTGATGATCTCCAGCGGCGGCTTCTGCGTCATCGCCTCGTCGAGGTCGGCTTCGAGCCCGTTCCGCTCGCCGTCGACGATGCGACGCTCGAGTCTCTCGAACAGTGGAAGCCGATTCAGCTCTGCCGCACGGGTTTCGCGGGCCGACGCCGCCGAGACGCCCTCGAAGAGCTCCATGAGCTTTTGCAGCGGATCGTATCCGTCGCGTCGACGATCGTAGATCAGGTCGAGCGCCACGTCGCGCTGCTCGTCGGGGATGCGAGCCATCGGCAGGATCTTCGACGCGTGCACGATCGCGGTGTCGAGGCCCGCTTGGACGCATTCGTGCAGGAAGACCGAGTTGAGCACCTGGCGCGCAGCGGGATTCAGGCCGAACGAGATATTGGAGATACCCAGGGTGAAGTGCACCTCCGGATGTGCCTCGTGCAGTCGCCGGATGGCCTCGATGGTCTCGATACCGTCCTTGCGGACCTCCTCCTGACCCGTCGAGATCGGGAACGTCAGGGTGTCGAGGATGATGTCCTCTTCGGCGAGTCCCCAATTGCCGGTGATATCGGCGATGAGCCGCTCTGCCACACGGACTTTCCAGTCCGCGGTACGCGCCTGACCTTCTTCGTCGATCGTCAGTGCCACCACAGCGGCACCGTGTTCGACGGCGAGCCGCATGATACGTGCGAATCGGGAATCGGGTCCGTCGCCGTCCTCGTAGTTGACGGAGTTGACCGCACACCGACCGCCGAGCGCCTCGAGTCCTGCGCGGATCACCTCGGGCTCGGTGGAGTCGAGCATGATCGGCAGCGTCGACGACGTCGCGAACCTGCTGGCGAGCGCAGTCATGTCCGCAGCGCCGTCGCGGCCGACGTAGTCGACGTTCAGATCGAGCATGTGCGCGCCGTCGCGGGTCTGGTCCTTGGCGATGTCGAGGCAGCGCTGATAGTCCTCGGCGAGCATCGCCTCGCGGAATGCCTTGGAGCCGTTGGAGTTGGTGCGCTCGCCGATCACCAGGAAGCTGGCGTCCTGGTCGAAGGGCACCGCGGTGTACAGCGACGACGTCTCCGACTCGTGCTGCGGGTTACGCTGCGCCTTGGTCACGTCGGCGACCGCGGCCGCGACCTCGCGGATGTGGTCGGGCGTCGTGCCGCAACAGCCACCGACGAAGGACAGGCCGAATTCACCGACGAACGTCGCCAGTGAGGACGCGAGCTCGTCGGGCTGCAACGGGTACACCGCGCCGTGGGGACCGAGCTCGGGAAGACCGGCGTTGGGCATGACCGAGACCGGAATGGTGGCGTGCCGCGACAGGTAGCGCAGATGCTCACTCATCTCGGCAGGCCCGGTGGCGCAGTTGAGTCCGATCATGTCGACGCCGAGCGGTTCGATGGCGGTCAGCGCCGCCCCGATCTCGGAACCGAGCAGCATGGTGCCCGTGGTCTCGACCGTCACGTGCGAGATGATCGGAATCCGACGCCCGAGCTGGGCCATCGCCCGCTTGGCAGCAAGAACGGCAGCCTTCACCTGCAGCAGATCCTGCGAGGTCTCCACGAGGATCGCGTCGGCGCCACCGTCGAGCATGCCTGCGACGCATTCGAAGTAGGCGTCGCGGATGGCCTCGAACGTGGTGTGGCCGAGGCTCGGCAGCTTGGTGCCGGGGCCGATGGACCCGAGGACGTAACGTCCGGTGCCATCACTCGACGGCCCCATCTCATCGGCGACACCACGGGCGATGGAGGTGCCCTTGAAGGACAGTTCGCGGATGCGGTCGGCGATGTCGTAGTCGCCGAGGTTCGAGAGGTTGCAGCCGAATGTGTTGGTCTCCACGGCGTCGGCGCCGGCCTCGAAGTAGGCGCGGTGGATGTCGGCGAGAACGTCGGGGCGGGTGTCGTTGAGGATCTCGTTGCAACCCTCGAGGTTGTTGAAATCGTCGAGCGTCAGATCCGCAGCCTGCAACATGGTGCCCATCGCCCCGTCGCCGATCAATACTCGACGCGACATGTCCGTGAGGAACGTCGTGTCGAAGTCGGTTGCGGTTCGGGAGGGGTTGGACATGGTTCTCAGCGTAGTTCGCTCTCTTTTGTGATCAGGTCGTAGGCTGGTTCAGTGAACGCAGAGCAGTTGTCGAATCTTCCCCGGTTGCGCCGGCCGATCCTGCTGGCTGCCTTCGAGGGCTGGAACGACGCCGGAGACGCGGCCAGTAGCGCCGTCGAGCATCTCGCGTTGACCTGGGATGCGCAGCCCCTCGTCGACATCGACGCCGACGACTATTACGACTTCCAGGTCAATCGGCCCACGGTGAAGCAAATCGACGGAGTCACCCGCCGAATCGACTGGCCGACGACGTCGATCTCCTACTGCAGCCCCGAGGGAGCCGACCGTGACATCGTACTGGTGCGCGGAATCGAACCCAACATGCGCTGGCGTGCGTTCTGCGCCGAGATCGTCGACCTCGCGCATGAGCTGGGCGTCGAGACGACAGTGATGCTCGGCGCGTTGCTCGCCGACACCCCTCACACCCGTCCGGTGCCGGTGACCGGCAGCGCATACAGCAGCGAAGCTGCCGAGCGCTACAACCTCGCCGAAAACCGCTACGAGGGCCCGACCGGGATCACCGGTGTGCTGCAGGACCTGTTCGTGCAGGCAGGGCTGCCCGCGGTGTCGTTCTGGGCCGCGGTCCCGCACTACGTGTCGACGCCGCCCAACCCGAAGGCGACGGTCGCGCTGCTCAACAGGGTCGAGGAGGTCCTCGACATCGAGGTACCGCTCGGCACGCTGCCCGAGCAGGCCGAGGAATGGGAGCAGGCCGTCACCGAGATGACCGAGGACGACGAGGAGATCGCCGACTACGTCCGAGGCCTCGAGGAGCGTGGCGACGCCGAACTCGACACCGACGAGGCGATGGCCAAGATCGACGGCGACGCGTTGGCTGCGGAATTCGAGCGCTATCTCAAGCGGCGTCGACCCGGCCCATTCGGGAGCTGAGCCGCAACGACCGCTCGCCGTGTCGGGTGTCGGCGTTCAGTCGATGCGTTCGATGGAGACGACCGGCGTCGTGATTCGCCAGGTCCGTACGTCCGGGTCGTCGGCGGCGCGAACCCAGAACTGCGCTGATTCGCCCACGCGGCATGACTTCACACCGAGAAGCGGGATGTCTTCGGAGTCGCGTCGCAGTCTGCTGACCGCCCACTCCTCGCTGTCGGTGCCACCCACGCCGGGAGCCCGCAGCAGAGTCATGTCGTTGAAGTCGAGCAGATACGTCGAGGTCCGTGTGATCACGGTGTACACGCCGGATTCGGTGTTGGGTCGGATCTCCTGAACGCGGGCCACCCGGAGAACTCTACTAAGCTGCGTCGCCTGCGTACGAATCGAGTCGGATCATCGTGTCGCGTGGCTCAATTCGACACCGAGCAGTGCTTCGACGGCCGAAGCGAGATCGCCCGGCGCCGTCGCCGACTGTCCGATTCCCTGCTCGACGTCCCTGCACCACCCATCGATGGCAGCAAGGGCCTTGGGTGTGTCGAGGTCGTCGGCGAGATGCTCCCGCACGCGGGCGATGACGGGTGCGGCGTCGGGGCCCGACGTCGCCGACGTGGCGGCCCGCCACCGCTCGAGACGTGCGCGACCCTGGTCGAGAACGGCGTCGCTCCACATGCGGTCGGCACGGTAGTGCTCGGCGAGCAGCGCCAGCCTGATGGCCGCGGGGTCCTCACCCGCACGGCGCAGCACGGACACGAAGACCAGGTTTCCGCGGCTCTTCGACATCTTCTCGCCGTCGAGTCCGACCATGCCGGTGTGCACGTAGTGGCGGGCAAAGCGACGGGCGCCCGTGTACGCCTCGCCATGCGCTGCGGAGAATTCGTGGTGAGGGAAGATCAGGTCGTTTCCGCCACCCTGGATGTCGAATTCGACGCCGAGCCGGTTCAGCGCGATCGCGGAACATTCGACGTGCCAACCGGGACGTCCGGGTCCGAACGGCGACTCCCACGACGGTTCGTCGGGGCGGCGGGCGCGCCACAGGATGGGATCGAGGCGGTCACGCTTGCCCTGACGGTCGGGGTCGCCGCCCCGTTCGGCGAAGAAGCGTTCCATCGTCGCCCGGTCGTAACCCGATTCGTAGCCGAACTGCTCGGTGGCGTCCGCGCGGTAGTACACGTCGGGAAACTCGGGATCGTCGACGACGTACGCCGCACCGGAGGCGAGGAGTTTTTCGACCATCTCGATGACCTCGTCGACCGACTCCATCGCACCGATGTAGTCGCGCGGCGGTAGGACGCGCAGCGCCGTCATGTCGTCGCGGAAGAGCTGGATCTGCTCGGAGCCGAGTGCACGCCAGTCGACACCGTCGCGTGCGGCACGCTCGAACAGCGGATCGTCGACGTCGGTGATGTTCTGGACGTAGTGCACCTCGTGCCCCTGGTCGCGCAGCACCCGGTTGACGATGTCGAACGTGAGATAGGTGGCCGCGTGGCCGAGATGCGTTGCGTCGTAGGGCGTGATGCCACAGACGTACATGGTCGCGGTCGCGCCGGGCGAGACGGGGCGCACGGCGCGGCTCGAGGTGTCGTATAGGCGGAGCGCGGGTCCGGATCCACCGACGGTGGGCACAGCCGGTTCAGGCCACGATTGCATATCCCCCACTGTATTGGCCGCTGCAGAGCGGAACTGAACAGGGCTGTCAGAACGAGCAGGGACCCTTCAGAAGGGCGGCCAGGGAATGGGTCGGTGAGGCGGCGGCAGGGGAAGCCTGCCGGATTCGGCGAGGATGATGGCGCGCAGGGTGAGCGCGTCGATCTCGTCATTTGTGATGTACGGGGCGAGTGCCGCGCGGAGCTGCGAGTTGTCGGACTCCAGGGCCTCGGCGAGTGCTGCGATGTCGGCGATCAGGTGGCCGGGGATCTGATCGCCCGCCCAGCCCCACAGCACTGTGCGCAGTTTGTCTTCGGCGTGTAGGCAGATGCCGTGGTCGACGCCGTAGACGTTGCCGTCGAGACCTTCGAGTACGTGTCCGCCCTTACGGTCTGCGTTGTTGAGGATGACGTCGAGCACCGCCATCCGCAGCAGGCGCGGATCGTCGGCGTGGACGAGAACGACCTGCTCTCCGAGTGGATCGAGCGCCCGCAGGATCGGCCGATAGTTGTCGGGGACCGTGCCGGGCGGGCACAGGTCCACGAGGTCGATGCGGGCCGCCGGGAGATCTCCGGAGTCGGGATCGGGGGTGTCGATCCAGCGCTGGACCATTCCGGGGCCGAGCGGACCGTCGCGCATCACCGTTGTCGGTATCGTGTGCCAGCCGAGTGCCTCGGAGATCAGGTACGACCCGACCTCGCGCCCCGCGAGAGTGCCGTCGGGAAAGTCCCACAGCGGCACTTCGCCACGAATCGGCTTGTACACACACCGCACGCTGCCGCCTGTTGACGGTGTTGCCTCGCAGACGAGGGTCGCGTTGCTGGCCGTCGGGATTCGACCGACGATGACCAGTTCTCCCTCGCGTAGCGCGTCATCAGGAGTGATGCCGCCCGTGACGGGCTCGTCGGCGGCCTCCCCCGGCTGCATCGGTGTCAATCCCGCCCCGGGCCCTCGGCGTCGGGTCCATCTGCTGAGTCGTCGCCCTCGTCGTCGGTGTCGTAGAGACCCGAGTCGTCGCCGAGTGACAGGTCGCGGAACACCTCCGGGTCGACGAACTCGATCGATTTGCTCAGCTCTGCGTCGCGTTTGAAGCCGTTCGTGCGGACACAGAGGTGGCCCGCGGGATCGAGGGGCTCGGCACACAGCGGGCATGGCGGCCGGCCTGCGGAGATGACCCGCGATGATCGCGCGGCGAATTCGCGGGCGGCCTGCGTGGTGAGGAACACGCGGACGGCGTCGGGACCCTCGTCGGTGTCGTCGAGTACGACGCTCTCGTCGAACTCACCCTCGGTGATGGCGAGCAGCTCAACGACGACAGCCTCGGACTCGGCGTCCCAGCCGAGGCCCATGGTGCCGACCCGGAACTCCGCGTCGACCGGCATCACCAGGGGGCTGAGATCTCCGACGCGGTCGGACGGCGGTGGAATCGGGGTGCCGAACCTGCGATGGATCTCGTCAAGCAGAGCGCCGATCCGATCAGCGAGGATCTGAACCTGCTGCTTTTCCAGCATCACGCTGATGATGCGCGCCTCGTGGACAGCCTGGAGGTAGAACGTCCGGTCGCCCGGTTGTCCGACGGTACCGGCGACAAACCGGTCCGGGCTGCGGAAGACATGGATCGCTCGAGACATCACACCTCCTTTTCTCGTGAGTTCATTATCCGCGCCCGGCGGGAGCCTGTGCAGAAGTTGCCGGTCGCGGGGTGTCGTCGGTGCCGGTCTCGCCACCGATGGTCGCGTCGTCCTCGGCCGCGGCGTCGTGACTCTTCTTCGGCGGGGGCGACGGTATCGAGATCACGGCGGTGTTGTTGACGGTCTGCAAGTACGGGCGCGTGGCGCCGTAGCGGACGATGCTGATCGACGCCGGTTCGATGACAATCCGTTGGAACGTATCGAGGTGGGCGCCCATCGCGTCGGAGATCACCGATTTGATCACGTCCCCGTGCGAGCACGCGATCCAGGCGCCGGAGCCGTCCGGACCACCGAACTCGCGGTCGAGCCTTCGGATCGCGGCAACGGCACGGGCCTGTACCTGAGAGAGTCCCTCCCCCTCGGGGAAGACGGCGGCGGACGGGTGTTGCTGCACCACCTTCCACAGGGGCTCGGCGAGAAGGTCTTTGATCGGTCGGTTGGTCCAACTGCCGTAGTCGACCTCGGCGAGATCGTCGACGACCACCTCGGGGACCCGACGACCGGTCTGCTCGGCAATCGCTGCGAGCAACGGGGCAACGGTCTCACCACAGCGTTGCAGCGGTGAGCGAGCCACCGCCGTGATCTGCTCGACGCACGGGCCGAGTCGATTCACCAGTTCCGCCGCCTGCGAGCGTCCCTTGTCGTCGAGGGCGACACCCGGCGTGCGGCCGGCGAGTACGCCCGAGGTATTGGCAACCGACCGGCCATGGCGAACCAGGATCACGGTCATCCCTCAACCATAGGCACTTGCGCCCGCCGCGGCACAGACAGCCGTCGCGGCCCGGGTCAGGTCGCGCTGATGACGCCGGCGGAGAGCAGACCGATCACGACGAGACCGAGGGCGACGCGGTAGACGCCGAACCAGTTCAGCGAGTGGCCGCTGACGAAGCGCAACAGCCAAGCGATGGAGATGTAGCCGACGACGAAGGAGATCAGCGTGGCCACCGCGAGTTGTGCACCGGTGGCCTCCATACCGTCGCCGGACGGGTGGAAGGCGTCGGGAAGACTGAACAGTCCGGATGCGAGCACCGCGGGAATCGCGAGCAGAAACGAGAAGCGGAACGCGGCCTCGCGCTCGAGTCCGAGGAACAGACCGGCGCTGGCCGTCGCACCCGACCGCGACACGCCAGGCACCAGGGCGAGGCATTGCGCGAGACCCATGACGAGGCCGTCTCGCAGGGTGAGCTGCTCGATCGACCGGGACTGCGTTGCGACACGTTCGGCGAGCCAGAACACTCCCGAGAACACGATCAGGACGATCGCGGTGATCCAGAGGTTGCGTGCGACGGTCCGGATCTCATCCTTCAGCAGGAAGCCGATGATCCCGATCGGGATGGTCGCGAAGATCACGTACCAGCCGATCCGGTAGTCGAGGTTGCGTTCGTGTTCGTTGAACAGTCCGCGGAACCAGGCGGTGATGATCCGCCCGATGTCGCGGGCGAAGAACACGAGGACCGCGGCCTCGGTGCCGAGTTGGATCACAGCGGTGAACGACGCACCGGCGTCGCCGCCGAACATCAGTTCCGAAGCGATACGCAGGTGCGCCGACGATGAGATGGGCAGAAATTCGGTGAGGCCCTGGATGATTCCCAGCACGATCGCCTGGGCCCAGGTCATGGTCTCGGTCACGGGCGACGATGCTACCGGTCGCATGCGGCGTACGAGCGGCGTAGCGGATGTGATCCGGCGAACGGCGACGCCGACCTGTCGACGGGCGTTCGATGTGCGTCGCGCAAGATGGTCACATGCGCTCACCCAGGCTTGTCGATACCCCTGCCACTGCCCGCCGACGTTCGGCGTGGGTCTGCGGTGTCGCAGCAATCGTGGCCGCGACGATGGTGCTGGCCGGGTGTGGATCGTCGAACGACAGCGGCGACAAGAAGGAGACCGTGGCGCCCGCGACCGCGAGTGCCGCGCCTTCCGGACCCGCCGCCACACCCGCGGGAACGGTGGTAGCCACACCGCCGGGCAGCACGGTGCTCGCTCATTCGGGCAACGCGCTCGGCGTTCTCGGCGGCGACGGAACGTCGGTGCTGCGATTGTCGACCGAGGCGATCACCGCTGCGCCGACCACCATTGCGGTACCCCGCCTCACGCGATTGATCGGGGTCGGCGACGGTGCATTCGTGGGCTCGGGCCCGGAAATCCTGGTGCGGATCGGCGCCGATGGAGCCGTGACGTCGGCGCGAACCTCGGTCTCGGAGCCCACCGCGCTGGCTCGGACGGCGTCAGGACAGATTCTCGTCGGCACAGCCAACGGTCACCTCGTCGTCTTCGACGCCGCGCTGAAGCAGATCCGCGATATCGGAGGGTTCGTCGGCGTGGATCAGATCACGGTCTCCCCCGCCGGTGCCGACCTGCCCGACGAGCAGGTCGTCGTGCTCGACAAAGCGCAGTCGTCTGTCACACCGGTCAACATCTCCACCGGCGAATTCGGTGCGGCGCTACGCGCCGGCAATGGCGCCACCGACGCGACGGTCGACCACTACGGGCGAATCCTCGTGAGCAACACACGCGACGACGAGATCATCGGATTCTTCGGATCACCGCTGGTGATGCGGTTCCGCTATCCCGTGCCGAACGGGCCCTACGCCGTAGACTACGACGACACCCGCAATCTCCTTTGGGTGTCGACGACGGCGAACAACGAGGTGGTGGCGTATGACCTTGCCGGTGGTGAACCCGTCGAGAAGCAGCGCTTCGCCGCGGTTGCCCAGCCCGACGCACTCGCCGTCGACGACGCATCCGGCACCGTCTACGTCTTGTCCGCCCGCGACGGCGGCGTGCAGGTCGTCGCTCCGCCGTACAGCCAAGGAGCGCCTGTGAGCAGTTCGACTGCCGCGCCGAGCGAGGCGGGACGCTGATGTCGACACCCGGTCAGCACCGGCTCCCCCAGCATCACCGCACCAGCGCACGTATCGGTGCGCGCTATCCCCGCGGATGGGAAGTGACGTCCGAGGACTACGAGACGATGTTGATCAAGCTCCCGCCGGACATCACCAGGGTGACCGCGTCGATGCGTCTCTCCCTCGAAGCCGAGTTCGGCGGTTGGGAACTGTCGCGGGTTCGGCTGTATACCGATGGCACCCGAAAAGTGTTGCTACGACGCAAGAAGCCGCCGCGTGGCCGAGGTGGCGAGCAGTTCGGCGGAAGTGCCGAGGCATGCTGACCCGCGTCAACCGGGTCCTGTACCCGGTCGCGCTGAAGGCGATGTTCCTCCTCGCGCCCGAGCGCATTCACTCGATCATCATGGCGTCGATCCGCACCACCAGCAGGCTGGGGATCGCGCGGACCCTCCTCGCGCGGCTGTTCACCGTTCCCGACCCGGCGCTGCGCCAAGAGGTCTTCGGTGTCACCTTCCCGGCACCCCTCGGACTGGCAGCAGGTTTCGACAAGTCAGCGGCAGCGGCCGACGCCTGGGGGCTTCTCGGCTTCGGGTACGCCGAGGTCGGTACAGTCACCGGCCAGGCCCAGCCGGGCAACCCGCCACCGCGGCTGTTCCGTTTGCCCGCCGACCGCGCGCTCATCAACCGCATGGGATTCAACAATCCCGGCGCGACGGCGGCCGCCGACAATCTGACTGCGGCCCGCGGGCGCGGGATCCCTGTTCCGATCGGCGCGAACATCGGCAAGACCAAGGTGGTGCCGCTCGACGGCGCCGTGGACGACTACCGGGTCTCGGCGCGCCTGCTGGGTCCGCATGCGGATTTCGTTGTGGTCAACGTGAGTTCACCAAACACTCCCGGTCTCCGCGATCTCCAGGCCGTTGACTCACTGCGCCCGATTCTTGCCGCGGTACTCGACGAGGTGTCGGTACCGGTCCTGGTGAAGATCGCTCCCGACCTCGCCGACGCCGACGTCGACGCGGTGGCCGATCTGGCCGTCGAACTCGGGCTGGCGGGCATCGTCGCCACCAATACGACGATCTCGCGCGACGGACTCTCCACTCCGGCAGACGAGGTCGAGGCAATGGGACCGGGCGGACTTTCCGGCGCTCCGCTCGCCGATCGGTCGCTGGAGGTGTTGCGTCGCTTGTACTCTCGCATCGGCGGCAAGCTCGCGTTGATCAGCGTCGGCGGTATCGAGACACCTGAGCAGGCCTGGGAGCGCATCTGCGCGGGCGCCGATCTGTTGCAGACCTACACCGGCTTCATCTACGGAGGGCCGATGAGCTTGCGCGAGATCCATGAGGGGCTCGCAGCCCGCGTGCGCGCCGCCGGATGGAACAACATCTCCGAGGCGGTCGGCAGCGCGGCACGCGGCTGATCGTCGACTCAGACGTTCTCGGCGGGCTGCTCGTAGGTACCGATGATGCGCGCGCGTCCGATCGCATGCGAGAACAGGTTGAATCCGAGGTAGGCGGGCGTCGCGTTCTCGGGTAGTTCGAGCGACTCGACGTCGACGGCGTGCACGACGATCATGTACCGGTGCGGTCCGTGTCCGGGCGGTGGCGCAGCGCCGACGAACCGCTTGAGTGACGCGTCGTTGGCCAGGGTGACCGCTCCCGCGGGAAGACCACTACCATTCTCGTCGCCTGCATCTTCGGCGAGACTCGTCACAGATGCGGGAATGTCGGCAACGGCCCAGTGCCAAAAGCCTGCAGCGGTCGGGGCGTCGGGGTCGTAGACCGTCACGGCAAAACTCTTTGTCTCCGAGGGAAATCCAGACCATGAGAGCTGCGGCGAGGCGTCGGCGCCGCCCGCGCCCATGATCCCGCTGACCTGCGGAGTTGCCAGCGGTGCGCCGTCGGACACGCTCTCCGACGTCAGTGTGAACGACGGCAGGTTCGGCAGGTCTGCGTAGGGGTCGTACGAGGTCATCGAACACCTTTCTCTCGCGAGTACGGCCAGAGTGGCCGAGCGTGCGTGGACTCGTTCGCGAGTCTAATCCGCAGCGCGCGGAGCCCGAGATGAACTTTCACGTCCCGCCATCGAAAGTTGTGTAGTAACTTTCAGTTGACCACTTGGTCAACTTTGGGAGCCGGGCACTCCGATCTCCCCACGACACCTCTGGGAGCAGCACGTATGGGCCGTCTCGAGGCCGCGACAACCCGATCGGGCACAGTCTCACAGCTGTGGTCGACCGACCCCGACGCGTACTACGCGGGAATCGACGCGGCGGTGCGCGATGCGGGACTCGACGCGCCGACGCTCGCACTCGATCTCACCGCGCTCGAACACAACATCGCCGACCTGACCGCCCGAGCCGGCGGTGTGCCGATTCGGTTGGCCAGCAAGTCGCTTCGTGTGCGATCGATCATCGACGACGTCGTCGCGCGCGATGGATTTGCGGGAGTGCTCGCCTTCGACGTCGCCGAAGCGCAGTGGTTGGCCACCAAGTCGAACATCGGCGATGTGCTTCTCGGGTATCCGTCGGTTCGACGCGCCGCTCTCGCCGATCTACTCGTCGACGAGGTCGCACTGACGCGCGTCACGCTGCTCGTCGACGACGTCGCGCAACTCGACGTCGTCGACTCCGTCGTCTCACCAGAGCACCGTTCGGTGGTCCGGGTGGCCATCGACCTCGACGCCTCGTTGCGGCTGTTCTCCGGTCGCGTCCATCTCGGTGTCCGACGCTCCCCTGTGCACGATGCAGACGCCGCCCTGACGCTGGCCCGCGCGATCGTCGCACGCCCGGGTTTCGCGCTGGTCGGCGTGATGTCGTACGAGGCTCAGGTTGCGGGAGTCGCCGACGATGTCGACGGCAAACCACTGACGAACCGGGCGACCCGTGCCATGCAGCGCGTGTCCATGGTCGAATTGCGACGACGACGCGGCGCGATCATCTCCTCGCTGCGCGAACTCGCCGACATCGAGATCGTCAACGCGGGCGGAACCGGCTCGCTCGAAGAGACCGCACGCGACGGTTCCGTCACCGACATCGCCGCTGGCAGTGGGCTTTTCGGCGGGCATCTGTTCGACGGGTACCGACGCTTTCAGCCCGCTCCGGCGTTGACGTTCGGTCTCGACGTGACACGCAGACCCGCGCCAAAGATCATCACGTGCGCGGGTGGCGGTTGGATCGCGTCCGGCCCACCCGCGCCCGACAGGCTACCGCGTCCGGTGTGGCCCGCGGGTTTGTCCTACATCGGCACCGAGGCCGCAGGCGAGGTGCAGACGCCGCTGACCGGCGACGCGGCGTCGAAGCTGGTGCCGGGTGACCGAGTGTGGTTCCGCCACACCAAGTCCGGCGAGGTGTGCGAGCGCGCCAGGACAGTCGCTCTGATCGGACGTGACCAGAACGGCCAGGCACGAGTCGACGATCTCGTTCCGACCTACCGAGGGGAAGAAAAGTGCTACCTGTGACAACACAGACGCGCACGCAGTGGCGCAATTGGAGTGGAAACCAGTCGGCCACAACGGCAGTCGCGACACCCGACACCGTCGACGCCGTCGCGGAGCTCGTCGCGAGAGCAGCGGCCGACGGGACACGTATCAAGCCGATCGGCTCCGGGCACAGCTTCACCGGCATCGGCGTGCCAGAGGGCATCCAGCTCGATATGTCCGCGCTCCGCGGGGTGGTGGGTGTCGACGGACATCGGGTGACGTTGCGCGCGGGCACCCGGCTGCACGAAATCCCTGCTCTGCTCGCCCCCTACGGGCTCGCGATGCGCAATCTCGGTGACATCGACCGCCAGACGATCACCGGGGCCACGTCGACGGGTACACACGGAACCGGTCTGAACTTCGGTGGGATCTCGACGCAGATCGTCGGCGCGAAGATCGTCACCGGTACCGGCGACGTCGTCACCCTCACTGCTGATGATGACGAATTGCGCGCTGTCGCTCTGGGATTGGGCGCACTTGGGGTCATTGTCGAGCTGACCATCGAATGCGTCGACGCGTTCAGTCTCCGGGCTCACGACGAGCCCCTCGATCTCGACGATGCGGTCGGAGGCTTTCTCGACCGCGTCGAGTCCTTCGACCATCACGAGTTCTACTGGTTCCCACACACTCGTCGCGCGTTGGCCAAAACCAACACAAGGCTTCCCGCGGATGCCACGCCAAGTGGACCGGGCTCCGTGCGCAGGTATATCGACGATTACCTGATCAGCAACAAGATCTACGGCGTGGTCTGCGAACTCGGACGACGGGCGCCCGCGGTAGTTCCGACACTGAATCGGGTTGCGAGTCATGCACTTTCGGAGCGCACGTACGTCGCGCCGTCGGCTGAGGTCTTTGCGTCAATCCGCGACGTTCGCTTCCGTGAAATGGAGTACGCGGTTGAATTGCCCGCGGTGGCAGAGGTACTCAACGAAATAGAGAAACTCATCGCGCGCAAGGGATACCGGATCAGTTTCCCGGTGGAGGTGCGCGCCGCTGCCGCCGACAATCTGATGCTCTCGACAGCTTCGGGACGTACCACCGGCTACATCGCGGTCCACCGCTACCACCGTGACGATCCCGCGGACATCTCGGCGTTCCTCGCGGACGTCGAGGAGATCATGGTTGCCCACCACGGCAGGCCGCACTGGGGCAAGCTACACACCCGCGACGCGGAATACTTCCGCAATGTGTACCCGCAATTCGACGACTTTCTCGCGGTTCGGGACAAGTACGACCCCTCGCGCGTCTTCAGCAACGACTACCTGCGGCTTGTGTTAGGCGACTGATCGCGTTGACGCGTCGCAGCTGAACCGTAGGTCGGGGGACCGCTCAGCTGTGGTGCAGGAAATGCTCGAACACCCGCGTGCCGAACAGGACCGAGTCCACCGGGACTCGTTCGTCGACGCCGTGAAACAGCGCGGCGAAGTCGAGTTCGGGCGGCAGGCGCAGCGGCGCGAAGCCGAAGCACCTGATTCCGAGCTTGGCGAACGCCTTGGCGTCGGTGCCGCCCGACATCATGTACGGGACGGTCCGACCGTCCTCGTCGTAGGCGAGGATCGCGTCGTTCATCGCGTCGACGAGGTTGCCGTCGAATGTCGTCTCGTAGGAGTCGAGGTGGGTGATCCATTCGCGTCGGACGTTGGGGCCGATCAACTCGTCGATCTCGGCCTCAAATGCCTTCTGCCGTCCGGGAAGAACGCGGCAGTCGACGACGGCTTCGGCTTTCTGCGGGATGACGTTGGCCTTGTAACCGGCCTTGAGCATGGTCGGGTTGGCGGTGTCACGGAGTGTGGCACCGAGGATTCGGGCGAGGCTGCCCAACTTGAACAGGGCCGTCTCGAGATCAGGTGTGTCGGGACCGAGATCCCAACCGGTCTCCTCAGACACCGCCTCCAGGAACTCGGCCACCGAATCGCTGATCACGAGGGGGAATTCGTGGTTTCCGATACGCGCGACCGCGGATGCGATCTCTGTGACAGCGTTGTCGGAGTGCAGGAACGACCCGTGGCCCGCGGTTGCTTCGGCGGTCAGCCGCATCCACGACAGCCCCTTCTCGGCCGTCTCCACCAAGTAGAGACGACGCTGCGTGCCGTCCGGGCGGTCGACGGTCAGTGAGTAGCCGCCGACCTCACCGACTGCCTCAGTGATGCCTTCGAACAGATCCGGCCGATGCTCCACCAGCCAGTGAGAACCCCACGTCCCGCCAGCCTCTTCGTCGGCGAGAAAGGCGAAGACCAGTTCACGTGGCGGCACGGTGCCGTCACGCTTGAACTGTCGGGCGAGTGCCAGTGCCATTCCCGCCATGTCCTTCATGTCGACGGCGCCGCGGCCCCAGATGTAGCCGTCGGACACCGACCCCGAAAACGGGTGCACACTCCAGTCGGCGGGCTCTGCGGGCACGACGTCGAGATGCGCGTGCACCAGGAGCGCACCACGGTCGGAATCTGGCGGACCGGCGAGCCGCGCGAACACGTTTCCGCGTCCCGGGCGGCCAGACTCGACGTACTGAGTGGTGTACCCCACCTCTTCGAGCATCCCCGCCACCCACTTGGCGCAGTCCTCCTCGCCCTTGGTGGTCTCGGGCTCACCTGTGTTGGAGGTGTCGAAGCGGATCAGTTTGCTGACGATATCGACCACTTCGTCGACGGCTTTGATGGTCCCGGCGGTGGTCTCAGGCTCCGAAGTCACCCCTCACTCCTACGGGATTTGGGATACGGGGGCAACCTCGGTTAGTGTTATCCGGCCCGGTGCGGAACGGAGAAATCCGCGAGACACCGAAGCACCGAGTCCGAGTGGCGGAATGGCAGACGCGCTAGCTTGAGGTGCTAGTGCCCTATTAACGGGCGTGGGGGTTCAAGTCCCCCCTCGGACACCGCGAGAATCCCGGAGAGCATTGCTCTCCGGGATTTTTCTGTTGAGTGACCCGATCGAGACTCCCTGTAGGTCCCGCAACCCCACCGACAAGTTGCACCGTGCCTCCCGGCTTGCGGACCCCGCAATGCCAACCGGGACTCGGTGATCGCGACTCGACGAACTGTTTGTCCACAACATCGAAAGAAGTTTCGAGCATTCCTCGCCGTTGTCCGTATCGTCGGGTAGTGTAGAACACATATTCGAAACGACGTGGGGCGGGGGTGGCGGCACGTGAACAGCAACAGCGACAGCGGGAATGGCCGTGCGCCTTCGGCTTTGGTGTCGGCTGTGGTGGGGTCGGCGGATGCGGTGGTGGCGGAGAAACTGTGTCGTTTGGCTGC
>NZ_LZMO01000263.1:0-34718 GCF_001665715.1 Gordonia sp. 852002-10350_SCH5691597 | reverse complement strand
GCCCGTCATCCGACTCAGTCGATGTCCGATCGTCAATGCCACGATCAGAACCTTAAACGTCGAGGGGCGTCGACGTCAGGTCACTCAAACCAGACCGGAGCAATCGCAACGCCTGGTTGTCTATTCACTCCCGCCTTTCGAGTTCCCGACGTCGACGCCGGGCGACTACTTGGGAGCGGTCAGGTCGTACACCGTCACACCGTCGACCGTCTTCGCGGTGAAGTTCTGCTCCACCCACGTGGTGATCTGACTCGACGGCCTGCTGCTGTCCGAACCCCCACCGAATCCGCCACCACCGAATCCACCGCCACCGATGAAGTAGTGGATCTTCTTCTGCTCCACCAGCTTCTGGAACTGTGCGAGCGTCGGCGACGGATCGGTGCCGTTGAAGCCGCCGATCGGCATCACCGAGTAGCCCGATTCGAGCTGGTAGCCCGACGCGGTGTTCGATCCGACCGCCGCGGCGACCCACGTGTACTTCTCGGCGTCGGATTTCAACAGCGCGAGCATCTCGGCGCTTGGCTTCGATCCCATCAGCAGACCGCCACCCGGCCCACCCATTCCGCCACGCATTCCCGCGTACCCGGCGCCCGCGGCCATGCCGGGCGGCATACCCATGCTCTGGCCTTGACCTTGGCCCATGCCGTGACCTTGGCCATGGCCTTGCCCGCCCATACCCGGGCCGCCGAATCCGCCCTGGCTGCCTCCACGCTGTCCGCCGAATCCGGCTCCGCCGCCGCGCATTCCGCCCGGTCCGCCGCGCATTCCGGGACCGAATCCGCCCTCGACCCGCGGTCCGGCGCTGATGATCGAGCCCTGCTTGGCCGTGGTGATGGTGTCGACGGTGTAGGCGAACGGGCCTGCGAGTGCGGCGATCACCGACATCGCGATCGCGAGCGCACCGAGGTAGGCGCGTTGCGCGAACAACATCGCAGCACCCCCGACGATCCCGAGGAACAGCACCACGTAGCGCAGCCACGGCACGAAGTCCGACGACCGCGCGAGGAGTGCGAAGCCCCAGATCGCAGCAATCCACACTGCGGCGGCAAGCACACACCGGACCCACACCTTGTCGCGTGCACGCCAGGCCACCGCGGCGCCACCGGCGAGCACGGCGGCGACGGCCGGCGCGAGGGCAGCGGTGTAGTAGCTAAGGAAGATGCCCGCCATGAAGCTGAACACGGCCATCGTCACGAGCAGCCAGAGCCCCCACACGACGAGGTAGGCGCGTCGCGTGTCGGTGCGCTTGGCCCGACCGATGATGATCAGCGCAGCGATACCGAGCACCAGTGCCGACGGAATCAGCCAGGCGATCTGACCACCCTGCTCGGGCTGGAACATTCGCAGTAGTCCGGGCTGTCCCCACATGCCACCGCGGCCACCGGGCGCGCCCGGTCCCGCGAAATCGGCACCCATTCCGCCGGGCCCCGCTGCCGAACCACCGTAGGAACCGCGTCCCATGCCCGGCCCGACGCTACCGGTCTCGTTGCCACTGAGGCGTCCGAAACCGTTGTAGCCCAACGTCAATTCCATCACGGAGTTGTTCTGTGATCCGCCGATCCACGGTCGCGACGACACCGGCCACAGCGCGACGGCGAGCAGCCACCAACCCGCGCTGACAATCATCGCACCGAGTGCGGCGAAGCAGTGCGCGAGGCGCCTGCCCCACCCGCCGGGACCGAATGCGAAGTAGGTGATCGCAAGTCCCGGCACGATCAGCATCACCTGCAACTGCTTGGTGAGGAAGCCGAACCCGACGAACACGCCGACCAGGATCATCCACCGAAGCCGGCCTGTCTCAACGGCTTTCAGACACGCCCAGACCGCGGCGATCATCAACAGGATGAGCAGCGCCTCGGGATTGTTGAACCGGAACATCATCGCGGCGACAGGGGTGAGCGCCAACGTCGCACCGGCGAGAATACCCGCCCAGTGCCCGAAGTACCTGCGCGTCATCCAGTAGAGCAATGCCACCGAAGCCACGCCCATCAAGGCGTTGGGCACCAGGATCGCCCACGAGTTCAATCCGAAGATCCGCACCGACAGCGCCGGAATCCACAGCGACGCAGGCGGTTTGTCGACCGTGATCGAGTTCGCCATATCCGACGACCCGAATAACCATGCCTTCCACGACTGCGACCCGGCCTGGATCGCCGCGGAGTAGAACGAGTTGGCCCAACCGTTCGCCGAGAGGTTCCAGAGGTTGATGATCGTCGTCGCGATCAGTAGGACGGCGAGCGATCCGCGCTCCCAGAGCGTCGTGCGTACCGTCGAACCGGCCGTGGTGTCGACAGGCGCACGGCCCCGGGAGTCCGGGGCCGTCGCCGATTCTGCTGTGGTGGTCATCGTCTCGATTCTTGCTCGGTGGAGCGGCTGGCCCCGGTGCGTTTGACCCCGGTGTGTCTGACCTCAGTGTGACCGGCCTCGTGAATGCGGTGGGACGTCATTCCGTTGCCTCTGCGGTGCGTCGCAGGTGAGCACGGAACACCCACCGCAATCCGACGAAGCGGGTCGCCGTGGCGACCAGATTGGCGACGATCAGCACGACGAGTTCGACATGCTTCGACGCTCCCGGCGCGTAGGCGTGCAGCCCTGCGAGTGCCCCCGCGGTGACCGCCCAGCCGAACAGGAACACGCCGAACCCGAAGAGCTGATGTTTGAGAGCATCCTCGCGGCCGTGCACACCGAAGCTGAACTTGCGGTTGGCCGCGGTGCTCAACACCGCGGTCACCGCGAGTGCGACGAAGTTGGAGACCTGCGCACCGAGGATCGAGTGCAGCAGCAGGTAGAGCACCGTATACGCGGCCGTCGACGCCACCCCGACGACGCAGAACCGGACGAGCTGACCGACCATGCCCGGCGGCACACCCGCGATGTCGGGACCGGCCGCGCGCTCACGGCCGACCGTCGAACGCAGTTCGGCGATGGGCAGTCGGCCCCGGGCCAGCGCGTAGCCCACGCGGGCGCAGCCCTTGAGATCGTCGACCGCGGTGGACACGATGTCGACGGTGCTGTTCGGGTCGTCGACCCAATCGACGGGGACCTCGGCGATCCGCAGCCCGATTCGCTCACCGAGCACGAGCAGTTCGGTGTCGAAGAACCAGCCCGTGTCCTCGACGTAGGGCAACACCTGACGGGCGATGTCGGTGCGCATCGCCTTGAAGCCGCACTGGGCGTCGGAGAACTTGGCGCGCATCGTCGTACGAAGAATGAGATTGTATGAGCGCGAGATGAATTCGCGTTTGGTGCCACGTACCACGCGTGAGCCGCGGGATAGTCGGGAGCCGATCGAGATGTCGGAGTGCCCGGACTCCAGCGGCGCGATGAGTGGCATCAGCGCGTTGAGGTCGGTGGACAGATCCACATCGCAGTAGGCGACGATCCGTGCGTCGCTGCGTGTCCACACTGTCTTGAGTGCCCTACCGCGACCCTTCTCGTCGAGGTGCGCCACCCGGATGTCGCCGAGTTCACCCGCGAGTTCCGCTGCGATCGCGACGGTCGCGTCGGTGCTCGCGTTGTCGGCGACGGTGATGCGCGCAGTGAACGGGACGTGTGCGCGCAGGTGGTCGTGGAGGCGGCGCAGGCACCGCGCGATGTCGTTCTCTTCGTTGTAGACCGGCACGACGATGTCGAGTACCGGAGCGGTGACCGATGTGTCGGCGACGATCGTCACGGGTGCCGCGGCCTGCGGGAGGGCTTCTGTCGTCATGAGTACAGATTCGGGTGCCAAACTGCAGCAACTCTGCGTCGAACCTGCCAGCTTCCTGTGAGCGTCTGGCCTGCGAAAAGAACCTCGTCGGTGGACGTCACTAGATTGGCGGGCATGACGGGAACATCGGTAGGACTGTCCGACGACGACCAAGCCGTCGCCGACGCGGTCATCACCAGCCTCGCGGGCGACGGCGCGCGCCTGCGCGACGACCAGCTCAGCGCGGTGGTCGGGTTGGTCGGGAGTTCGGGGGCCGGGAGCGAAGCGAGCGGGCCGCGCGTACTCGTGGTGCAGGCGACGGGGTGGGGAAAGTCGGCGGTGTATTGGACTGCGACGGCGATCCTGCGGTCTCACCGGCGGGGTCCGACGTTGATCGTGTCGCCACTGTTGTCGCTGATGCGCGATCAGGTGTCGGCGGCAGAGCGCGCGGGACTGCGGGCGGCGACGCTCAATTCGTCGAACGTCGACGACTGGTCGGCGATCGAGGCGTCGTTGCGCTCCGGCGAGCTCGACGTTCTGCTCGTCTCGCCGGAACGTCTCGCCAATCCGGGATTCGGAAGGCGTGTGCTCGACGCGCTGTCGGGCGAACTGGGCCTGCTCGTCATCGACGAGGCGCACGCGATCTCCGACTGGGGTCACGATTTTCGCCCCGACTACCGCCGGGTCTCCGATGTCCTGCAGTCGCTCAACCCGCAGACTCCTGTCCTCGCGACCACGGCCACGGCGAACAGTCGGGTCACCGACGACGTCGCCGCGCAACTCAGCGCAGGCGGCGAGCAGTCCGAGACGCTGGTGCTGCGCGGTCCGCTCGCGCGAAAATCGTTGCACCTGAACGTGATCGACGGACTGTCACCGATCGGGCGGTATGGATGGGTCGCACAGCACCTGCCGGAACTCCCCGGTTCAGGCATCGTGTACGTGCTCACCGTCGCCGACGCCGAGCGCCTCGTCGACGCGATTCGCGCGATACACGGCGATTCGCTGGCCGTCGAGGCATACACCGGGCAGCTCGACGCCGACCGCAGGCACCATCTCGAAGACGCCCTGCTGCGCAACGAGGTCAAGGCGCTCGTCGCGACGTCTGCGCTCGGAATGGGTTACGACAAGCCAGATCTCGGGTTCGTGGTGCATGTCGGATCGCCGCCGTCGCCGGTGTCGTACTACCAGCAGGTCGGGCGTGCGGGCCGCGCACTCGACGACGCCGTCGTGATGCTGTTGGCGTCGGCGACCGACAACTCGGTGTGGGACTACTTCGCGACCGCCACCATCCCTGATCCGGTGAAGATGGAGTCCGTGCTCTCGGCGTTGCGCGAGGCCGACGGGCCGATGTCGGTGCCTGCCCTGGAGGCGGCGACCGGGCAGCGTCGAGGTCGAATCGAGTTGATGCTCAAGCAGCTTGCGGTCGACGGCGCCACCGAACGCGGGCCGGACGGATGGTCGGCGACGAGTACGCCGTGGACGTTCGACGCCGCCCACTACGACGGCGTCGTCGCGGTTCGACGTCGCGAAGCCGACATCATGCGCAGCTACATCGCAGGCCGACAATGTCTGATGCAGTTGCTCACCGAGTCGCTCGACGACCCGCAGGCGCAACCGTGCGGACGTTGCTCCGTGTGCACGGGAGCCCTGACCCCGCCGCTGACCGCCGACGTCGATCCCGCCGTCGTACGCACGATCACCGGCAACCTTCGACGTTCCGCGCAGATTCTCGAACCACGAAAGATGTGGCCAGGTGGCGATTTCGGACGTCGCGGCCGCATCGCCGCCGACCTCGCCGCCGAACCGGGACGAGTGCTGGCACACGCCGACGCCCCGGAGTGGACCGACCTCCTCACCGCCGCTCGCGCCGCCGATCCGCAGGCACTGGCCGACCTCGGCGACGCCGCCGTGGCGACACTGTCGTCGTGGGTGCGGCAGTCGGGAGTGCGACCCGACATCATCATGTCGCTGCGCCTGACCGGCACCAACCTGGCCGATCAACTCGCCGAACATTTACGCGTCGTCGGCAAGCGGCCGGGCGGACATCTACCGGTGCGACAGGGCAACCCACCCGATCGCGACGCACCCGGCGCCGTCGAGGCCGCCTACTGGCGCGACCACCTCGGCGAACCGCCCCCGGAGGTCGCGGGTCAGAACGTGCTGCTCGTCGTCGACGAGTCGCGGTCGGGGTGGGCGATCACACTCGCCGCCGCCACACTGCGTGAGGCTGGCGCCACCGCGGTCATGCCGCTGCTGATCCATCGGAGCGTCTGAACCGCTCCTTTGGCCGCGGGAGTTCGCGGGTACCGCGCCGTAGCACTGCGCCTCGGTGGCGCCGACGGTGTCAGTACGTGCGCCTGGGGCGCTGTCACGAGCGCCCCACTATCGTTGCCGCACAGGCGGTCAACGCCGCCTCGACATACGTGTCAATTGAAGGCGATCCGGAGTGGTCGACGCTATCGCGACGTGATCGAGCCGCACAGCGCCGACGCCGCGTGTGGATAACCGAATTCGACGCTCCGAAAGTGTCATAGGCGGTCGCTAGAATTGATAGCGGGGACAGTGCGCCAACTCGAATCATGTTGCTGCGCAGTTTGTTTCGCCGATATATATTGATCGAATCCCTTGACTCGAACGTCTGTTCTCCCCATAATGGACATATGCCCCCACTCCCCCACCTTCTCGACCAGCTGCGCGATATCCGTATCAAAGACGACGCCAACGCACGCGAACTACAGGCCGCGACAACAACACTCATGATGATGCGCAACGTCGTCGACCATCTCCTCGCCGTGCACGCCGCCGCGATGGACCGCCTCGGCGTTGCCGGGCCGGGCGGCAAAACCCGGGCACTACTCGTAGCCATGGGCGCACCCCCGGCAGCAGCATCCCGGTGGTTGCAGATCGGCGCAGCCCTACCGCGGTTACAGCGACTACCCGGCTACAGCGAAGACGGCGCATTCCCCAGCGAGCACGTCTCCTCCATCGTCTCCGGACTGGCCCATATCGAGAAGCGTTCAGCCGAAGCCACTTCCGCCGATGAACGCCTCGACCATGAGCGCGCACTGATCGCACAGGCATCCTCCGGTGCCACACCCCGCGAGATCGCACTCACCGCTCGGGGGCGCGCGAACGAGGTTGTAGACGAGCGTGGCGGCATCCCCGCAGCGGAAGACCGCACCATCAACACACTCTCGCTCACCCAAACCAGCGACGGACGCACCGAGATTCGCGGCGACGTCGACGTGGTGACCGCCGAGAAGCTGCACAGCGCAATCGAGTCGCTGTCAGAGGAACGCCCCGAACCCGATGGCTCACCCGACGCCCGCAGCCTCGGGCAACGTCGCACCGAAGCTCTCGAGCAGATTCTCGACCTCGCCGCCACCATCGACACCCCCTTCATCACCGCGCCCAAAACCCATCTGGCACTGGTGGTTCCGGCGGACACGCCCAAGCTGGCCTACCTCCAATGGGCCGGACCGGTCACCGAACTCACCGCACGAACACTCGCCTGCGACACCTCCATCAACGAAATCATCGTCGACGGCGAAACGGTGCCCCTCGAAATGGGACGCACCAAACGACTGTTCCCGGCCCACCTCCGCAAAGCCATCACCATCCGCGACCGCTGCTGCATCAAATGCGGAGCACCCGCCTCGTGGACACACGTGCACCACATCGCCCACTGGATCGACGGCGGCACAACAGATCTCGACAACGGCTGTCTGCTCTGCCCCTCCTGCCACACTCAGATCCACGCCAGCGACTGGGACATCACCATGGGCCACGACCGCCACCCCTGGCTCATCCCACCCGCCACCGTCGACCCCCACCGCACACCACTACCCGCCTACAACCGACGGACACTGCGCCTCGACAACGTCGCCGCCTGAACCCGCCTCCTGAACCCACCACCGCGCAACACACAACAGCCTTCCCAGTAGCACCCGTCGACCCCACCCATCGACCTTGCCCTCAGCCCGTATCCCGCGAGTTCTACCCGGCACGCGACGCGTGCACTCTCCGCAAGCCACCCACTGTCCGGCGAGCACGTCGGCACCGGACACACGACCCTTGAGAACTCCATACATCGCCTCGGATGCCGCGACACGACGGCACGCCTCAGCGCGCGCGAGCCCCTCGGGGCGACCCGCACTGACACGTGTGCGCTGTCGCGCATCCACGGCCTCGAGTCCACGACCCCGCATGAGATGAGCCCGTGCAGCATCATGTGACAAGCGTCGGCGACGAGGTGCGTGATGGATCAGCCAGGGCGACTCGTGTTCTATCACGAGCCGATGGGCGCAGTTGTGGGTGACTCAGTCGGCGACGTACTCGCCGTAGCCGGTGGCCCGGAGCGCGGCGCGGATCTTCTCCGCGTCGGCGTCGAGTTCCTCGGGCGTGATGTCTTTGCGGGCCTTGCTGAGGTCGAACGTCTCCATGCTCTTGGCGGGGAACACATGGAGGTGGACGTGCGGGATCTCGAGTCCGGCGATGAGCAGGCCCATGCGCGGAGCGTCGAACGCGGCTTTGACTGCGCGGCCGACCTGCTGCGCGACGTCGGCGAGATGGGTGAACGACGCCGTGTCCATCTGCTCCCAGTGATCGACCTCCTTGCGCGGCACGACCAGGACGTGGCCCTCGGTCACCGGCTCGATGGTGAGGAATGCGACCGCCTGGCCGTCCTTCCACACGAATCGACCGGGCAGTTCTCCATTGATGATCTTGGTGAATACCGATGCCATGGAGACAGTCTAGGTCTGATCGACGCCGGCCCCGACGAGTTGGCTGCGATCTTGTCAGTGCGGCGTGACATTCTTTTCCTGTGAGTCGTCGAGAGTTCACCGACGCCGCGCCCGCGACGCAGTCCGCACCCTCGGCTGCAGCGTCGTCCGGGTCCCGGTCGATCGGTTCCGCAGAGGTGGTGGCACGCGCCCAGCGCTTCCCCCGGTTGCGGTACATGGGCTCCAAGTACAGGCTTGTCCCCCACCTCGAGCGCACCTTCGCCGAGATCGGCGGAACCACCGCTGTCGACGCGTTCTCCGGGTCGGGAGTGGTGTCGTATCTGCTCAAGGCGCAGGGTTTCTCCGTTGCGAGCAACGACTTTCTGAACTTTCCGAACATCATCGCCCGCGCGACGGTCGCGAATTCGTCGGTGCGGCTCGAGCCCGAGTTGGTCGACGAGATCTGCGGACCACCCCTCGACGACCGCGACTTCATCCGCAGCACGTTCGACGGCCTCTACTTCGACGCCGCCGACCGCGCCTTCCTCGATTCCGCGTGGTCACACATCGCGCGGCTGCGTGGGTATCGACGCGACCTCGCCATCTCCGCTCTCGTCCTCTCCGCAGCACGTAAGCAGCCACGCGGCGTCTTCACGTTCACCGACTCCACCCGCTACGCCGACGGCCGCCGCGACCTGCGCATGTCGCTGCGCGACCACTTCCGGCTGCGCGCGGCGTCGGAGTACAACTCGACAGTCTTCAGCAACGGACGCAAACATCGCAGCAGTTGCGGCGACGTCTTCGACCTCGACGTCACACCACTGTTCGACGCCGCACCCGACCTCGTCTACCTCGACCCTCCCTATGCTCCGCCCACCGACGACAACGACTACATCAAGCGCTACCACTTCCTCGAAGGCCTCTCGGTCTACTGGGAGGGCATGAGCATCATGGAGAACACCAAGACCAAGAAGTTGCCGAAGCGGTTCACCCCGTTCGCCTACAAGCGAACCATCGACGACGCTCTGGTCCGCACATTCGAGCACTTCGGAGACGCCGGCGCGATCGTGCTGTCCTATTCGTCAAACGCCCTGCCCGGCGCCGACCGCATCGTCGACCTGCTGGGCAAGGTCAAGCCGTCGGTCGAGGTCATCGCGATCGACCACAAGTACAGCTTCGGCACCCACGCCGCCGCGACCCGTCGCGACGTGAGCGAGTTCCTGTTCATCGGTCGAGACTGAATATCGTTGAGGCACACTACCTTTGACACACACAGAGATCGACGACGATGAGTGACGCGGGAGAGTTCGACGACTATCTGTCGACGCTGGGCCGGCTGACCGCTCATGTCGACCCGACGGCGTCGACCCCTGATGCGGAGAAGATCGTCGACGCCGTCGAGACGCTGACCGAGGTACTCGACACCGACCTCACGGGACTCGCCGTCTGGGCGCGCGATCACGCCGACGAAGACAGCATCCTGCGGCTGGCCGTCGGCCTCTCGCAGGAGAAGTTGCGCAACAACCTGAGGCACGAGTTCGGGACGTCGTCGTGGCAGAAGGTTGCGCGCACACAACCGTACGAGTTGGTCAGTTGGATGGACCGAGAGTTCGACCTGGTCCGAATGCTGCGAGTACAGATGGCACGGACGTACACATTTGCCGACATCCTCGTCGCGCGGTCGGGTACTCGCGCGACGGCCACACGTGCGGGAGCGTCGGGCAGACACATCGAAGACGAGATCGAGGCGATTGCCCGCGATCTCGGACTCCCCTACGTGACCCGCTCCCGATTCTCCGGCCGAGGCGGGCGCGACGCACCCGCCGACCTGATCGTCGGACACGAGGGAGCCGCTGACATCGTCGTCGCCGCAAAGGGTTTCGACTCGACCGGCAGCAAGCTGACCGACGCCGTGCGCGAGATCGAGGAGATGGCCGAAGTCCGGCTTCCGCGCCAGGTGGTCCTGGCGGTCATCGACGGAATCGGCTGGAAGTCGAGGCAGTCCGACCTCCGTCGCATCCACCAACTGTGGGCCGACCGCCAGATCGACGGAATGTACACGCTCGCAACGCTCGACACATTCCGCGACGACCTCGCCGAGTTCGCGCGGCTGCACCGGCTGGTCTGACGCCCTCGGCACGCTCGAGCGCCCAGTCGACGCGCGGCTCAGGCCGCGAGCCGGGGTAGGCGCACCCAGAAGCGTGCGCCCTGGCCGGGTGTCGACTCGACACCGACGCGGCCACCGTGAGCACCGACGAGAGCCGCCACTATCGAGAGGCCCAGCCCGCTGCCGCCGCCTTCACCGCGGTAGCGCGAGGAGTCGCCGCGGTAGAACCGCTCGAATACGTGCTCGAGTTCGCCGGCTTCGAGGCCCTGACCGGTGTCGGCGACGCTGATCACCACGTCGTCGACGGGCGTGCCGTCACTCCGAGTGCCGGAGCGGTCGACGGCGACTCCGACGGTGATCGACGCGTCCTTCGGTGTGTGCACCACCGCGTTGTTCACCAGATTGCGGATGACCTGCATCAGGCGCGGAGAGTCGCCCATGACCATCGGTGGCTCGTCGGACTCGCCGATCTCGAGCCGGATACTCCGCTCGGGTGCCGCGACGCGGGCCGACTGCACGGCGTCGGCGGCTAGCGACAACACGTCGACCGGCTCGGAGTTCAGCGGCCGGTGTGCGTCGAGACGCGCGAGCACCAGCAGATCCTCGACGAGCAGGGCCATTCGGCCTGCCTCGTCGTCGATGCGTGCAAGTGCGTCTCCGGTGTCGGGGAGCGCGCCGCTGCGCGACAACTCGGCGAACCCCTTGATGGAGGTCAGCGGTGTGCGTAGTTCGTGGGAGGCGTCGGCGACGAAACGTCGCATCTTCTCCTCGGATGCGCGCGCCTGTTCTTCGGAGGCCCTGGCCTGTTGCTCGGACGCGGCTGTCTTGGCGAACGCGTGCTGAATCTGGCCGAGCATGGTGTTCAGCGACGACGACAGGCTGCCGACCTCGGTGTTCGGCGCGGCGGACGGTACACGCATGTTGAGGTTGCCCGCCGCGATCGCATGCGCGGTCTCCTCGACGCGACGCAACGGCCGCAGCGAGGAGCGGACGAGTAGGTAGCTCAGCACCCCGATGACGAGGACGATCGCCGCACCGATCCCGAACTCGAGCCACTGCAGACGCGAGATGGTCTTGTTCACATCCTTCAGCGGGAGCGCGACGATCGACTGCCCCTCTGGACTCGACCGCTTGATCACCCGCCACTGCGGCCCGTTGCCGTCCGCGGAGTTGACCGTCACCGGTCCGTAGTCACCTTGGGGCAACTCGGAGATCGCGGGCTGGTCGTCGAAGTCATTGCTGGAGATCACCGTCCCGTTCGACAGCGTGTTCTCCACGAAGTAGGCCGACGGCGGCCTGCGCGGCCCAGGCGGAGGACCGGGCAGGTCGCTGACGTGCGTGCGCGGCTTGGCCCAGGTGTCGACGGCCGAGACGAGACCGGAGTCGGTGCGCGACATCAGGTCGCTCTTCATCGCCGACGTCACGGCGATCCCGGATACCAGCAGGCCAATGGCCATCAGCAGAACGGTCAGCGCAACCAACGAGATGCGCAGCGGTACACCGCGTTTCACACGGCCGACGACCGCACCGGACAGTCCGCCCACAGACTCGGCGTCCCGCGAAGCGGAGCGTGCCGCTGCAGAGTGCGGGTGCGTTGCCACCATCAGGTACGCGGCTCTCGCATCACGTAACCGACGCCGCGGAGCGTATGGATGAGCGGCTTCTCGCCGAAGTCGAGTTTGCGACGCAGGTACGAGACATACGATTCGACGACGTTCACCTCACCACCGAAGTCGTAGTTCCACACGTGGTCGAGAATACGAGGCTTCGACAGCACCGTGCCCGCGTTCACCATGAAGTAGCGGAGCAACGTGAACTCCGTCGGCGACAGCGAGACCAGCTTGCCGGCCTTCCAGACCTCGTGTGTCTCGTCGTCGAGTTCGATGTCGGCGAACGTGACCCGCGACGCCTCTTTGGCCCGCGCGTCGAATCCGCTGCGGCGCAACAACACCTGCAAGCGTGCGACGACTTCTTCAAGGCTGAACGGCTTGGTGACGTAGTCGTCTCCGCCGATCGTCAGGCCGTTGATCTTGTCCTCGACGCTGTCGCGCGCCGACAGGAACAGCGCGGGGGCGTCGACGCCGTCGGCGCGCAACCGGCGCAGCAGGCCGAATCCGTCCATGCCGGGCATCATCACGTCGAGGATGAGCACGTCGGGTTTGTAGGTTCGGCACCTGTCGATGGCCTCGGGGCCACCGGCGGCGACCTCGACGTCGTACCCCTGGAATTTCAACGACACCGAGAGCAGCTCGCGGATATTGGTCTCGTCGTCGACGACGAGCACTCGCGGCCCGGTTCCGGTGCCTTTGCTGATCAACTGGTGTGTTCCCTGACCCATCTCGTTCACAGATACACCTTCCCCCAGGATTCTGCCATCGATCTGGAGACAGGCTGGCAGTTCCCTGTGAGCGATGACCTGCACGTTCAGACGCATCCACCCCGCGCCCGAGCGCCGAGCGGCCTGAGCTTTCGCCTACGCCTCGCCGTAGAGGCGCGCGATATCGGCCGAACCAGCCCACCCCGAGTACGTCGGGCGTTGCGGCCAGCCGTCGGGCACGTCCTGCCACTCCTCCTGCCTGCCCCACGGCAGGATGTCGAGGAGCGAGAAGCTATGACCGAGTTGCTCGGTGCCGCGACCGGCGGTGTGCCAGGTCCGGAAGACCCGTTGCCCGTCGCGGAGGAAGACGTTGACGGCGAAGCCCTCGCCTGGTGCCGCGTCGACCTCGGTGCCGAAGGTCGTGCCCGCCGCCGAGTACCAGTCCATCTGATTGCCGACCCGCCGCTTGTAGTTCAGCGCCTCGTCGATCGGTCCGTTGGTGACGATCACGAAACGCGCATCGTAGTTGTCCAAGAAGTCCAGTCGGGTGAACTGCGAGGTGTACCCGGTGCAACCGCCGCATTGAAAGGTGGCGCCGTCGGTCCACATGTGGTTGTAGACGATCAACTGTGAGCGACCATCGAAGATGTCCGAGAGCGCGATCGGCCCGTCCGGACCGGTAAGCGTGTGATCGGCGACCTCGACCATCGGCATTCGACGACGCTGTGCCGCGATCGCATCGAGTTCACGAGTTGCCGCCTTCTCGCGGGTGCGCAGTTCGTCCAGCTCGCGACGCCAGGTGTCGGCGTCGACGACGGGTGGGAGTGCTTCAGACATGGGTTCCCCTGTTCTCGAATTTCAGCCGAGTTCGGCCGAGCAGAAGCCCGGTCACAGAGACGGACCACCGCGGCCGGGAAAACTCATCGTCACGCCCGCGCACGACCCGTGTGCCCATGGAGTACGTACACAATCCGGTCGTCAGCGGGGCGCCGCGACAATTATTGTCGTAGCCTCGCGCTGACGACCGGATTATGTACGCAGTTGTCGCGCTCGGCCTCCTCGCCGCGTTCACACCCCTGCGGACTCCATCGCCTCGATGCCGAGAAGCAGCGCCGACAACCCGAAGTCGCGGGCGGCATCGGCGTTCTCGGCCGCCCCGGTCGCTTGCCCCGCGGCCGTGCCGATACGGGATGCCAGCGGATAACGTTCGTCGACGCCGAGTTTCGCCAGCTGCGCACCCTCGCGCTCCCACCACTGCTCGGGGGTCTCTTCTCGCCTCTCCGCGATCGCATGATGCAGCGAACGAGCCGACGCGCGAACGAAGTTCAGTACCAGTTGCAGCGCAGCATCTTTCGCCGCGTCGCTCAGCTCGAGCGATTCGACGGCGCGCAGTTCTCGCTCGTACTTGCCGAGGGTTCCCGGTCCGAGAATCGCGCGTTCGGACTCGACATCGACCAGCCACGGGTGGCGGTCGAAGAGGTTCAGATTGTCGGCCGCGACCTGTCGTAGTCGCGACTGCCATGTTCCGGTCAGCACAGAATGCGTCATGTCGGCGCGACACTGGTCGACCATGAGCTCGACGAGCTGCTCGCGATTGTCGACGTAGGAGTACAGCGACATCACCGGTGCGCCCAGCTCCTGCGCGACGTCACGAAGGGTGAATCGCGACCCGATTCGGTCGGCAACCACGATCGCCGAGTCCACGACAGCGTCCGCCGTGAACCGCGGCGGCCTCCCCTGCCGCGCAGGCAGCGGCACCACCTTGCGCCACAGCAGTTCGATGGTGCTCACCAGTACATCTCCCGTTCCTTGACTTTTCGTACACTATACGGATACTGGATCTCGTACTCCATACGAGAAAGGCTCTCATGCCCATTACCGCCACCGCTGTTTCCCTCAACGTGCCCGACCCAGAGGCGTCGGCCGCCTTTCTATTCCGCCACGTCGGCTACACCGTCGCCATGCAGGCCGACGGCTTCATCTCACTCGCCGCACCGGATGATGCGCCGACGGGGACACCGAACGTCATCTTCCTCGAGACCGGTCTGGGGACCTTCAAGCCCGCACATCGCGCAGGGAGCGCGGGAGATGGACTACTCCTGACATTCGTGGTCGACGACGTCGACAGCGTCTTCAGCACCGTCCGCGATGCGGGCGCACAGGTGGTGACCGAACCCGAGACCGAACCCTGGGGCGAGCGCTACTTCCAGATCGAGGACCCGAACGGCATCATCGTGCAGTTCGTCGAGTGGGTGTAGTTCGAGAAGTACTCATCGAGGCGCCCCGCGCATGAACGGCGCCGGATATGCGGGCCGCGGGTTCTCGTCGCCGAGCCATTCGGCCAGCGTGTCCGCCCGCGACGTCAGTGCTCGTGTCGCGGCACGGGGAAGCCGCTCGAAGGGATGAATCTGCACCGATCCGTCCGGCTGGCGCGACCAACCTCCGACGATCCGACCGTCCCACCACGCGCTTTGCCCGCCGTTGCCGTTCGAATCGAAGACGTGCGCGCCGTGTTCACCGAGATAGAAGTCGCGCTGCTTGTGGCCCATCGTGGTCGGGTCGAGTTCGGGGAGCAGCACCGCCTGCGGTTCGACGGCGCCGACTTCTTCGGTGTCGTCGGCGTGCACGTAGCCGACCGATCCGTCGTCGAGCTCGACCTCGACGACCTCGAGCTGCGTAAGGGCTTGACGTACAGCACTTTTGGTACTGCCGAACCACCAGACGAGATCGGTCTCGGTGCCGGGACCGAAGGCTCGCAGCCACCGGTCGATCATCCTGACGTGGCCGGTCGCGACGTCCGGTGGATCGAGGGGGCCGCCGAGCCACTGCTCCATCCCGACCCACAGCGGTTTGGACCGATGCCAGGGAGCGTCATTGGGGCCGCGGACGATGTCGCCGGCCGCGCTCATCATGTTCAGCACTCGCGGCGCCATCGGAATCGTTCCGCCCCACGACTTCCCCGTACCGACAGTCACCCGACCGTCGAGTTCAGGTAGCGCGTCACGCAATTGGGCTGTACTGCGCGGGATGCCGTCGGACTCCAACCGCGCCACCGCCGCCCGTGCCGTGTCGATCCAGCCTTCGGGGTCGGGAAAGTCGCTGCTGCGCCGCAGGTCTCGCAGCATGTTGGTACGCTCCGACGCCGCAACGCGCGGGCCGACAGCGCCGACGGCGTCGCGCAGGGTCTCCCTCGGAAACACGAACATGGTGCGGCGCATGGCAAGTTGTCGAACCAGGCTGCGGTCGTCGTAGAGCGCGGCGTCGAGGTCGGCGGGCACGAAGTCGGGCATCCGCGCCCACGTCGATAGGTAGACCGTCGACCAGGTGGTTGCGTGTAGCCCGACCATCGACTCGGCAACGTCGACGGGCGTCGCGGCCGCGGAGTCGTCGGCGAGTCGGTGCCTGCACATCAGGCGAGCGCGACGCTCGGCGTCGGAGATGTGTGGCCGGAGCGCAGAGCTCATCGAGCCGCGATCACGCGGGAAGTGCAGCGACAGCGTCGATTTCGACGACCTGCTCGTCGTACGGCAACACCGTGACGCCCACCATCATGGCCGGCGGAACCGACTCGCCGAGTTCTGCGACGACCGCCTCCCACGCGACGGCGAGGTCGGCTTGCAGATGCTCGGCGACATAGATCGTCAGCTTGGCGAGATCAGCGGGTGTCGCGCCGCGCTCGGCCAGCAGCGCCGACAGGTTCTGCAGGCACCGACGCGTCTGCCCGACAACGTCGTTGGCCGCGACAACGACCCCCCCTTCGTCGAGCGGCGAGATTCCCGCGGTGAACAGCAGCGGTCCCGCGCTCACTGTTGCGCTGTAGGGGAAACCGCCGTCGTGCAGAACCGACGAGCCGTTGAGCGTGATTCGGGTCATGCTCCGATCGTAGGCCTCGACACCACTCGCCAGCCGGGGTTGGTGAGATGCGTGGCGTTGGCCGGCCGGCTTCGACACGGCAACTCGCTGCGCTCGCGGCCGGCTCAACCAGCGGGGCGGTGACTGGTCAGCTTTTCAGCCGCGCGTCGAGCCAGTCGATCGTCTGCATCCCGAAGAGGTCGGTGCCCCAGCCGTACATGTTGGTCAAGAAGTGCAGCATGCTGCAGTCCGTCGGCTGGTAGTCGACGCGGGTGCCGCCTGCGCGGTAGGTCGCGGCGAGCTTGCGCGAATCCGCGGCGGGCACCAGCGACATCGGCGAGTCGTCCTTGGCGCAGGAGGCGATGAGCACCGGCGATTTCGGCGACTGCGTGCCGAGCATGTTGTCGCGGTAGACGTGCTGGAACTCAGGGATATCGGCGGGACTCTTGCCGCCCTTGAACAGCGTGCGCAGCGGCAGGAACGGAGTGCCGAAGTACGCGGGCGTCTGACATTGCGTGCGGAACACGTCGGCGAGCGCCTTACCCGCGGGCGTCAGCTTGTCGTCGATCTTCATCTCCGGATACCGCGGCTCGAGTCCGAGCAGCGTCGCGAACGCGAAGCCCGAACCGACCGAGCCGTCGGACGTGCGGATGAAGTTGCGCTGGTTGACCACCATGCCCTCGAGCACGGTGCCCTTGATGTGCAGTTCGGGTGCATAGGCAGCGGCCTTCTCGGCACCGAATGCCGCTCCGACGCCGCCGCCTGCGATACCGAAGATCGCTTTTGGCGCGTCCTTCGACAGCTTCGTCGGACGATGCGCGAGCGCAGCGCGCATTCCGTCGAGCAGCGCATTTCCGCCGAACTTGCCCGCGAAGACGCCGTGCGGCTTGGGATCACCGTCGTTGCCGACATCGCTGATCATCACCGCGTAGCCCTTGCCGAACATCTGCGCGAGCGGTCCGAGCGCCGACCACGACGCGCCGTCGAGCGGATCGCCACCGGTCCACATCGTCGACGGGTGGCAGTACGCACCGACGCTGTCGTTGGCGAACTGATAGCCGACGAGCGGCCGGGTGGCGTTGTCGCGGCCATCGACCGGCACCATCAGGATCCCGGTGCTGATCTCGGGCTCGTCGTGCAGGCCGCGCGTGACGTACATCAGCTTGTAGGCGTCGAGGTTGCCTGGCCGGAAGCCGGTGAACTGGACGTCGACCTTCTTGGCTTTGAGCACCGTGCCGGGCTTCTCGTCGCCGCGCAGGCGCGGTTCGGCGTAGAACGGGTCCCCAGAGGTGAGGGGCTTGATCACCTCGTCGGGACTTGCCAACCTGCCGTTGGTGAACGTGCCGACGACGTAGCCGTTGAAGACCTCACCCAGTCCCGGGGTGCGATTGGGTGGTGCCGCGTGGGCGGCGGGTGCCGACAGCACCGCTGCCGCGAGCGCAGCGACGGCGAGGACCACTCCGAGTGCGCCACGTCGTCGGTTGTGGCGCACCGTCTTTGGTGTGTAACTCACTGATAGGTCACCTTCGTCGTCTCCAGGGCGGACTGCAGCATGGGCGCGATGTTCCACATCGGGCGGTGGCTTTCCAGTTGCTGATCGTAGGGCTTGCGCAGCGTCGCTTCGAGCTCCGGCCAGTGGTTGTTGACCTGATCCTTGTACTTGGGCAACAGCTGATCGGTGATGTAGGCCCAGCGCTCGGGGTACACCGACCAGTTCCAATCCGGTAGCGGCACAGTCAGTGTCGCGCGCCGTCCATCCGGAGCGGTGCCGTGGACCTCGATGGAACGGAACGAGCGGGGCGGGATGACCCCGGCCACCGACGGCGAGCCCGCAACCGTGCTCGCATAGGTCATCGCCTCGCCGACATCGCCCTTGTAGGCGCGGGTCGCGTCCCACTGGTCCTTGATGACCTCACCCTGCTCACGCCGCAGCAGACGCGCGTTGCCTGCCGCGATCGCGTCGGGCTGTTTGGAGGCGATCTGCGCCCAGGCGTTCATGATCTCACCGTTGAACAGTCCTGCGCGGTTCATCTCCTCGAGTGCGGGCAGCCCGCCGACCACATAGGCACGGTGCATGGGCATGAGATCGGAGAAGATGTTCTTCTGCATCACCAGGATGTCGCCCTGGATCTTGCGCAGATCGTCGGCCGAGATGGTGGCTCCGACGCGTGCCAGTGCGCGCAGACCGCGCGGAAGCTTGTCGACGAATACCGGCCCGAGGGTCGTATTGGTCTGTCCGACAATCGCATTGGCAATAGGCTGCAGGCGGGCGAAGTCGTAGATGTTGGTCGCGAGCTCGAAGTCGAGGAGTCCACCGCCGAAGTCGGCGCCGACGAGCCCGCCCATGCCTGCCCACTGCAGTTCGCGGTGCGACAGTTGCAGATTCTCGTAGAAGCGGTACGAACGAACCAGATTCTGTCGATTGGCGCTCACACCCGCTCGCGGGTTCCACGACGCGAGATCGATGCCCGCGGCCTTCGTGGTGTCGGCGAGCCAGTACTGGAAGAGCAGCGCGCGATACGACGACGGCGCGATCGAGCGACTGCGCGCTTCGTCGAGTAGCGAGCGCAGCACCATCGGATCGGTGGGCAACGCGGGATTCACGCCACCCGGCCCGTTCGACGCGTCACGATTGACCAGCGGCAGGTTGAGAACACTGTCGAGACGATCACTCGCCGATGCGTGCGGCGTCGCCGCGACCGTTCCGACGAACCCGAGCGTGACAACCACCGCTGCGAGCAGAGATGTCCCCAAGAATCTGCGCATTGTTCCCCTCCACGTCATCCACTTCTTACTTGCAGGTAAGAAGAGTCTGAGACGCAAGGTTAATGCCGTCTCATTCGAGAACGCAAATCGGGTACATTCCGATAACGATCGCTCGCAAACCTGGACACGACTGCTCAGCGGAACCCGAGGACCTCGTCGCCCCAGGCTTCACGCAGCGGCCCGTCGAGATCGTCGACGACGCTGTCGTGAGCGTCGATGGCAAGCGTTGCCCGACGGTCCGTGGTGAACGTCGGCCACGTGCTCGCAGGCGAGTCGAGACCGGAGTTCGGGTCGCCGTCGCGGATGAACGAACCCCACCGCGCCTGCATGTCCGCGGCGATTCGCTCGCCGACCCGTCGACCTCCGAGCCAGAACTTGGCTTTGGTACCCGGATACGCGGCCGCGACGCGCTCGGCCGTGGGGATCGAGACCTCCGGGTACTCGGTCGCGATCGCGGTGAACATCTGCATGATCGCGGGCTCGGCGATGGGCATCAGTGGCGATTTCATGAACTTGAAGAGCGCGGCCTCGTCGCGATTGGTGCCGATGAGAAGTGGAATGGGCAGCGACTCGCCGTCGCGGTACACGTCGATCGGATGTCGCGGCACGAGATCGCCGTCGACCACCGGCGAGAAGGGGATGGTGCCCGGATGCGCGGCGGGCACCCCGGTGAACGCCTTCATCGTGGCGGCGACAACCTTGTCGGTGTCCAACGCCGCAAAACTGTCGATGTCGCCACAGGTGCCCCCGACGGCAGCAGTCAGCCTCTCGGCGACGTACGCGGCTCGTGCTCTGTCGTAGACCGAGGTCACCGGAGAGCTCTGCGCGACGGCGCGGTGGAAGAGTCCTCGTGCGAGCGGCATCGTCAACAGCGTCGTCACGATGCCGCCACCCGCCGACTCGCCCGCGACCGTCACGTTGTCCGGATCGCCGCCGAACGCGTCGATGGTGTCGGCCACCCAGCGCAGCGCGGTGAGGACGTCGCTGAGTGCCGCGTTGGTTTCGTATCGTCCACCGGCGGCGCTGTCGGAGACCCCGCCCGCACCAGAACCGCCTGCACCGAGATCGGCGAAGCCGAGCGCGCCGAGTCGGTAGTTCAGTGTCACCACCACGATGTTCTGCGTCGACGCGAGGTGGGCGCCGTCGTAGATGGGCTGTGTGCCTGCACCGAAAACGTATGCGCCACCGTGAATCCACACCATGACCGGCAGCCGCCGGTCATTTCCCGCCGCGCCCGCCGGCGCCCAGACGTTGAGGAACAGGCAGTCCTCACTCTTGATCGCGTCGGGTGACATCGGGACGCCCGGATTCACTTCCTGCGGCGCCGCAGCACCGAACGCGGTCGCGTCGACGGTTCCCGACTCCTGCTCGAGTGGCCGCGCGCGACGCCACCGGAGATCGCCCGTCGGCGGTGTGGCGTACCGGATGCCACGCCAGACGTCGACGTTGCCGGACGTCTGACCCCGATAGACCGTCTGGCCCGCCACTGCGTCGACTGCGCTGTTCACGCCGCAATGATAGGGGCGATCAGTGGTTCGGCCTGCTGGTTTGTGCCAAAGGATCATCCGACCCCACACTTACGCGGGACGTCGGATCAGGGGCCCCGGTGTGGGGGGATCAGGCGTCGCGAATACAACCTGAACGGGTGGAGCCCCCTGTCGGGATTGAACCGACGACCGCTCGCTTACAAGGCGAGTGCTCTACCACTGAGCTAAGGAGGCATGCGTGCGTGAGTATATCGGGCGCGCTGTCCGCCGCCTCACCGGGACGAGGCAGGCGACGATCGACACGATCGAACCGGGCAGCATCATGGTGGCGCCGCGCCGCCCGATCGACCGGTTCGACGTCGGCGCGATCACCGAGGTGCTCGACCTCGCGACAAAAATCGGTGCCGTGCTGCTCGACTCGGGAACCGGAGCGATAGACACCTCCTCGCAGATCCGGTTCGTCGCGAGCATCTACGGCGTCGAGGATGTGGACGTCGACGTCACGTACAACACGATCGTCGTCGTTGCTCGACGCGGCGCAACCCTTCCCCCGATCACGACGATGCAGACGGTGCACTACCGATCGCTCGACTTCACGCGCCTCGCGGCGGTCGACCGGTTGGTGCGTCGCATCAGGGACTCGGCGATCACGCCGTCGACGGCGCACCGGATCGTCGACCAGATCATCGCCGCCAAACACCCCTACCCCTACTGGGTCTCGACCTTCGCCTGGGGCCTGATGGCGTCGGGCATCTCGGTGCTCCTCGGCGGTGACGTCGTCGTCGCCGTCCTCGCCTGGCTCACCACCGTGGTCACCGTCTCCTTCAACCGCCGACTCAACAGGATCGGCACGCCGATCTTCTTCCAGCAGGTCGCGGGCGGATTCATCGCCGTCGTACCTGCCGCGCTCGTGTACGAACTCGGCGAGAAGACCGGGTGGCAAAGCCTGTCGATCACGCCGTCGCAGGTCATCGCCGCCGGGATCGTCGTGCTGTTGAGTGGACTCTCGCTGGTCGGTTCGGTGCAGGACGCCATCACCGGTGCGCCGATCACCGGTGTCGCCCGCTTCTTCGAACTGCTGCTCATGACCGGCGGCATCATCGCGGGCGTCGGTATCGGATTGCGCCTGATGAGCTCTGTCGGCATCTACCTCCCGACGATCACCTCGGCGACGGAGTTCGCTCCGGTCGACGTCCCCATTCGCGTCGCGGCAGGTGCCGTCGCGGCCTTCGCGTTCGCGCTCGCGAGCTATGCGGAACGTCGTGCGTTGCCCATCGCGTTCCTTGGCGGTCTCATCGGCGCAGGCGTCGCGGCAGCGGCAGCGTTCCTGCCGGTCGGCGACGTCATCGCCGCGGGTCTCGCCGCCACCTGCGTCGGCCTCGTCGGTGGCCTGCTGGCCCGCCGTGCGCTGGTTCCGCCGCTGGTCGTCGCGATCGCGGGCATCACTCCCCTGCTGCCCGGTCTCGCCGTCTACCGCGCGCTGTACGGCGTCCTCAACGACCAGACCCTGACCGGACTGACCTGGATGGCGGCAGCGCTCGGTGTCGGCTGCGCGCTGGCCGCGGGCGTCACGCTCGGCGAGTTCGTCGCGCGCACACTGCGCCGCCCGCGGCTGCCGGTGGCACCCGACTGGGCGCGTCGTCGCCGCGAGGCACGCGCCGCACGACGACGCTGGTGAGGTCATGAGGTCTTGTGAGTACTGGCCGTCGTCAGCGGGTAAGATCGGGGTGTTGCGCATGACACAACCTCGCGCAACAGCAAGCCGAGAGGACGAAATGCCCCCCAAGACCACTGACATCGCCGACGAAGAGCTGGAGCCGGTGGCCGACGAGACCGCCAGTTCCGCACGACGCGTCGTCGCAGCGTATGCCACCGACGCCGACGAGTGCCGGATACTGCTTGCCATGTTGGGGATCGCTCCGGGCGAGAACGCCTGAGTCGTGAACCCGGGATCCGAAGAGGTATCCGACCGTTCCGACACCGACGCATCCGCAACGTCCGGCGTGCACAACTCGGAGGCCACCTTCGGCGCACGCCCACCCGAGCCCGGCGAGCTCCAGCCCGGCGATCTCCATTCCCGCCCGTCCGGCGCGGGCGGCGATCCCGGCGGTTCTGAATTCGTCGTCGTAGCCAACCGACTGCCCGTCGACAAGGTGGTCGACGCCGACGGCAACGTCACCTGGAAACGCAGTCCCGGCGGTCTGGTGACGGCACTCGAGCCGATCCTGCGCAAGCACAAGGGCGGGTGGGTTGGATGGTCGGGCGCTGCCGAATCCGACTCCGAGGAAGCCGAAGTCGACGGCATCAGCATCCGCTCGGTCCCCCTCTCGGCCGAGGAGATCGCCGAGTACTACGAGGGTTTCTCCAACGCCACACTCTGGCCGCTCTACCACGACGTGATCGTCAAACCCGAGTACCACCGCGAGTGGTGGAACGCCTACGTCGAGATCAACCGCCGATTCGCGGAGGCGACGTCGAAAGCCGCTGCGCACGGGGCGATCGTGTGGGTGCAGGATTACCAGCTGCAGCTCGTCCCGAAGATGCTGCGCATGCTGCGACCCGATCTCCGCATCGGCTTCTTCTTGCACATCCCATTCCCCCCGGTCGAACTGTTCATGCAGTTGCCGTGGCGCACCGAGATCATCGAGGGCCTTCTCGGGGCCGACCTCATCGGGTTCCACCTGCCAGGTGGCGCTCAGAACTTTCTGTACCTCGCCCGGCGCCTCGCAGGCCAGGCCACGAGCAAGGGCACGGTCGGCGTGCGGTCGCGCTTCGGCGTGGTGCAGGTCGGGTTCCAGACGGTTCGCGTCGGCGCCTTCCCGATCTCGATCGACTCCGGAGATCTCGACACCCAGTCGAAGTCCAAGGACATCCGATCCCGCGCCCGGGAGATCCGCAAGGAACTCGGCAACCCCAAGACCATCCTGCTCGGCGTCGACCGACTCGACTACACCAAGGGCATCGACGTGCGTCTACGTGCGCTGTCGGAACTGCTCGACGAGGGTCGCATCGACCCACACGACATCGTCATGATCCAACTCGCGACCCCGAGCCGCGAACGCGTCGAGAGTTACGTCCGTATGCGAGCGGGGATCGAGCAGCTCGTCGGAAACATCAACGGACAGTACGGCGAAGTGGGCCATCCGGTGGTGGAGTATCTGAATCGATCGGTGCCCCGCAACGACCTGCTCGCCTACTACGTGGTGGCAGACGTCATGCTCGTGACGCCGTTGCGCGACGGGATGAACCTCGTCGCCAAGGAGTACGTCGCATGCCGCAGCGACCTGGGTGGCGCGTTGGTCCTGAGTGAATTCACCGGTGCCGCAGCAGAATTGCGCACCGCATATCAGGCAAACCCGTACGACCTCGACGGCGTGAAAGACGCCATCGTCGCAGCGATCGAGCAGACACAGGCCGAGGGCAAGCGTCGCATGCGGGCGCTCCGCAGGCAGGTACTCACCCACGACGTCGAGAAATGGGCGAAGAGCTTCCTCGACACCCTCACGTCGACGACGGAGACGACGTCGTCGGCCAATCGCGGAGTCCAGCTGGTCTCCAGCGGCGGCTCCGACGACACCGATCGTGGAGACGAGAATTCGTGAGCGACACGGGAATTCCCGACGACCTGCGTGATGCGGTAGCACGCACGGTCACCGTGTCCCGACTGTTGGTGTCGAGCGACTACGACGGCTGCATCGCGCCCATCGTGTCGCGTCCACAGGACGCCAAGCCCAACGAGGCGTCGATCTCGGCAATCCGCGCCGCGGGTGCACTGCGCGACACCGAGGCCGCGGTCATCTCGGGACGCTCGCTGCACGACCTTCGTGCGCTGTCGGGTCTCGACGACGACGCGGTCACCCTCGTCGGCAGCCACGGCACCGAGTTCACCACGGGGTTCGGCGAGCAGGTCACCGACGACGAGCGCGCCCTCCTCGATCGAATCGTCAAGGCGTTCAACGAGATCGCCGACACCCATCCGGGCACGACGGTCGAGGTGAAGCCGATCAGCGCCGCGCTGCACGTGCGCAATGCGGAACCCGACGTCGCCGACGACGCCCTGGCGCAGGCGCGGTCGGGGCCCGCATCGTGGCCTGGGGTTCAGGTGACCGAGGGCAAGATGGTCATCGAACTCGCGGTCATCGAGACGAGCAAAGGTCACGCACTCGACATATTGGAGACCCAGTTCGGTTCGGACGCAACGGTCTACATCGGCGACGACGTGACAGACGAGAAGGCGTTCGCGCACCTCACCGGCGAGCATGACATCAGCGTCAAGGTGGGCGACGGGGACACCGCCGCCCGCTACCGGATCGCCGACACCGACGACGTCGCAGCACTTCTCGAGCTCGTCGTCGAGTTGCGCAAGCAAGCCCTCTAGGCTCGGCTCACGCCGGCGCGGCGACCTGGTCGACCAGCGGGTCGTCGTGCGCGGAGCGTTTATCGGTTTCGCGGATCACCTTGTGGACAAAGCCGAGCTTGCGGACAACCGGGTGCGGGATGACGAACGGGTACAGCGGACGCGCGCCCATCGCCTGATTGACGCGATTGAACATGGTGCCCAACCACTTCCAGTCGTAGAGAAGACGTTCGATGGGTTGGTCGGCGTAGGACTCCAGCGGGATGATGTCGCGGTCCATCGCGAAACGCACCTGGTCGTTGTCGAGCCGAACGCCCGATTCCCGTGCGGTGTCGATGGTTCCGGTGATGTGCAGATAGTGGGCGAAACATTCCGCGAAGTCTTCCCACGGGTGCATCGTCGCGTACTCGGAGATGTAGGAGTCGGCCCAGTCGGCAGGCGCGCCGAACTTGTAGTGGCGGTCAATGGCGTCGCTGTAGCTCGCACGTTCGTCGCCGAAGAGTTCACGGCACTTCTCGAGGTATAGGTCGGCGCCCTCGCCGTTCTCGACGAGGATGCTCTCGTAGTAATGGCCAACCTCGTGCCGGAAGTGCCCGAGCATCGTCCGGTACGCCTCGCCCAGGTCGACGCGCAGCCGCTCGCGATAGGCGTCCAGGGTCTCGGAGAGGTCAATGGTGACGACGCCGTTCGCGTGTCCGATCGTCACCGGCCTACCGAGCGTCTGGCTCGACAGCAGGTCGAAAGCCAGCCCGCCGTCGGTGCGCCAGAACGGTTCGACGGGCAGGCCGAGGTCGACGAGTTGATAGACCAGCATGCGCAGGTCCGACAGCGCAGACGGCAGCTTCTCGCGACCGATCGGGTCGTCGGCGTCGGGGATCTTGCGCAGCAGCGAATCGGGGAAGCACCGACCGCGCATGCCCGCGTCCTCCTCGGAGAACTCGGCAGGGGTCATCCAGTTGCAACCGCTGTCCCAATTGACGCAGCGCACCCAGCGTTCGCCGTCGATGTCGACGCCGTCGTCGGAGGCGACGACCAGCGATCGACTCGGCAGATGGATACCGACCGTCGTGCCGCAGTTGGGGCATTGCTGTCCGAGAAAGCCCGACAGCGCATTACAGATGGGACATGTCAGTGCATGCATGGGTTCATCGTATGCTGATGCGCTCTTTGCCATCGTCAATGGGCAGCTCACCACGGACCGTCGCCATGACCTGGTAGTTGTCCAGCGAGATCGAGCCGTTGTGGTTGTCGAGGAAAGCGGTGTCGGCGGCGTCGCGACCGGTGGCGATACGCACGAGGCTCTGTCGTGGTGACAGCTTTGTCGCATCGACCACGACCCACTGCCCCTCGATCAGCGCCTCGGCGACAGCGTGGAAGTCCATCGGGTCGCATCCGGGCGCGTACACGGCGACCAATCGAGCGGGAATGTTCAACGCACGCAACAACGCGACGACGAGGTGCGCGTAGTCGCGGCAGACGCCCGCACCCGCGAGCAGGGTGTCGACGGCGCCGTCGATCGGGTCGCTCGCGCCGGGGATGTAGTCGAGGCGGTCTTCGACGAATGCGGTCACCTGGTCGAGCAGTTCACCCGCGGGAAGCGAGGCGTCGAACTGTCCGGCGGCGAACCCGAAGAACTTGTCGCACTCGGCATATCGACTGGGGCGCAGGTACATCGAGCGGTCCGTCGGAGCGACCGCCACCGGGTCTGCTGGCGCGGTCACGGCCGCGGTGTAGTTGACGGCGACGACACCCGACTCCACGTTCAGCCGGTGAATGCGCCCGCCGTGCGGATCGATGATCTCTTCCGGGGTGATCTCGTCGCCGTTGACCGCGACGACGAGCTTCTCGTCGAGTTCGAGGCCGGGCATCCTCGCCACGGCGATCTGCATCTCGAGTTCGGTCGGTGCGGTCACGGAGATCGACATGGTCGCGGAGACGTCACGCGGCAGCGTCAGGGGGGAGCTCGACATATCGCTCACTGTAAGGGCGAATTGCCCGCCACGTGTAATCGAAGGTCACACCTGCGCTGCGGCCTTCCGGGCCGCCTTCCGCCTGCGGGCCGTTCGACGCCGGAATTGCCACGTGCTCAGGCCGGTGAGGAACAGCAACAGTGGCGCCATGCCGAGGACGAACCAGAACACCCGCCACCACGCGTTCACGGAAACGCCATAGTGCAACGTCGGCTGCGCCCAGTCGTCGATGATGGTGTTGGACACCGTCTTCGACTCACCGTTGAACACCGCGATCTTCGCCGGATCGTGCCCATCGACGCCGACCTCACGATTCGCGTGATAGGTCGCGCTGTGCGCCCAGAGGTCGGGTCCGTCGGCGAGCATGTCGACGGAGTAGAAGCCGGTGGGGTCTGACGGCATGCCCACCCACGTGGCCTTCGCCCCGGGATAGCGCGCGGTCGCCGCGTCGATGGCCTGATCCACCGACATCATCGGACCGCTGCCGGTCGACGGCGGCATCGAGTAATTGTCCTCGGGAGGCGCGATGCCACCTGTTGCGGCATACCAGGTCTTCGCGACGCCCGGCGTCTCGAAGTTCATCCCGGTGAGTCCCCAGATCAGCAGCGGGATCGCCGCGACGATGCCGATGATGTTGTGCAGGTCATAGTCGCGCGCGAAGCGCCCCTTGCCGATTCGCACCCGGAAGCGGCTGCGAAGACGGCGAAATCCTGGCCACCAGATGATCACTCCGGAGATCGCGAGGAACACCAGGAGCAGCCCCGTGAGCGCCAGAATGACTGCACCCCAGGTCATTCCGGATACATACCAGCCCGAGTTGGCGATCGGCGAAGGCTTCGCGAGCCACGACACGTAACCCGGGTAGTCCTCACAGGTCAGTGCGCAGTCGTGCAGATTGACCAGGAAGCCCAATACACCGCCGTTGAGATCGCCGTGCGCGTTCACCTTTCCGGTGCCCGCATCGACGAACCAGGTGCCCGCTCCCGGCTGCGACGAGGAGACGAAGTAGACGCCGTCCTTGAGCGAGATGTACGCGGCGTCGAAAGCCGGGTCGGCTTTCTTGACGCTCGCGATCGCCGCGCCGAACGTCACCGGATTGTCGGTCGGTGTCGATGTGAGCTTGTCCGCGTTGGTTATTCGCGTCAGCTCCGGGGCGTACACGAGTATCGCGCCCGAGGTGCAGATGACGACCAGGATGGCTCCGAGGACGATCGACAGCCACCGATGGGTCACGATGAACGTCGTGGTAAGCGGCTTGCGCGCCGCCTTGCGCTTGACCTTTTTCTTGCCGCCCACAGGCCTTGGCGTCGCGGAGGCTTCGACCGATTTGTCCGCTTCGCGGATTTTCGTTGCGGGACTGTCGGATTCGCGAATTTCCGACGTTGGCGATTCGTCAGCAGAATCGGTCGTCGTCGGTGCGCCACTGTCCATTTGCGAAGGCTAGCATGCCCTAACTTAGCGTCGTGGCGGGTTGTTCGCCTACGCGAGCGAGGCGACCGGATCTGCGTATATCACGCTGAGCGCCACCACGATTGCCGCACCCTCGGGCACCGTGACCCCGAACAGGGACGGCGTGAGTTCCATCGGCCAGTCGGTTTTCGACGCGGCGTCGAACGCCGCCTGCACCGGCGCGAGGCCGTGCGGATGCGCGGCGAAGGCGTCTCCTGCGACGACGACCGAATCCGGGTTGAGCGCATCACGGAACGTCGCGACAACCTCACCGAGGATCCGTGCGCGTTCGTCGACGATCGGTGATGCGTCCGGTGAGATCCCCAGACGCTTGGCCGCACGCAGCGTCGGCTCGCTGCCGATGACGTCGGACAGTGTCGCGCCACTCCCTGGACACAGCACTGGGGCGTCGACCCGCACGTGCGCGATGCTGCCCGCGCCGCGTGCCGGGATGTGGACACGACCATTGAGCGTCATGGCCATGCCGGTGGTCTCGCGCGCATAGAAGAACAGGCCCGACGCGGCGTCGATGATCGTCTGGCCGAGCAGCAGTTCGGCCGCGGCCATGGCCTCGACGTGTTCGCAGACCGAGACCGGCACATCCAGTGCGTCTGCCAGCGCCGGCCCGAGTTGCGCGCGATGCCACCCGAGGATCGGATGGTCGACAGTGCCCGACGCCGCGTCGACCGAACCGCCGACCGCCGCGCCACCCCAGAGCAGGCGTCGCCCCGAGAACCGGTCGGCGAGTTCGCGGAGTTGCCCGCAGAGTTCGGCGAGCGCGGCGTCGGCGTCGCCGCGCGGGGTCAGCACCGCATGGCTGTAGAGGGGTCGCCCACCCAGATCCACGATGGTTAAAAGGGTGCGGCGTGCGCCGATGTGCATGCCGGCCGCGCACAGCGTGTCGCGGTCGAGGGTGAGCGGATTCTTGGGGCGCCCGATGCTGCCGGGGCTGACGAGGTCTGGCCTCTCGGTGACCAAACCCTGACCCGCGAGTGCCGTGACCTGGCGATTGATGGTTGCCGGGGACAGTCCCGTGACGTCGGCAAGTCGGTCACGGGTGATGGGTGCGCCGACCCGGATCGCGTGCAGCACGGCTGCTGCAGGCGTCGAGCCGATCTGCAGTGTCGCCGGGACGACTCCACGCAACATGCGCTGAATGTAGCAGCGCGGTCGTGGCCGGACTCGGCAGCCCACGCAGCGACATCGGTCGAGGTACTCGGACTCGATAAAGTGAAGCCCATGACCACACCCTCCGACGCTCCGACCGGCCAGACCTCGCCCGCCGACGACACCACCGCAGCGCACATCGACAACGCGAAGGTCGCCGTGGTGACCGGAGCGAGTTCAGGTATCGGCGAAGCCATCGCGCGCACCCTCGCGGCGCAGGGCTACCACGTGGTGGTCGGTGCGCGGCGCGTCGATCGCATCACCGAGCTCGCGGCCGAAATCGGCGGCACCGGAAGACAACTCGACATCACAGACGATGAGTCGGTCGCCCGATTCGTCGACGGCCTCGACCGCGTCGACCTCCTCGTCAACAACGCGGGAGGCGCCAAGGGACTCGACCCGGTCGCGTCGGCGAACCTCGACGACTGGCGCTGGATGTGGGAGACCAACGTCCTCGGCACGCTGCGGGTCACCAAAGCCCTGCTGCCCGCACTCGAGGCGTCAGGCGACGGTCTGATCGTCACGATCACCTCCACCGCAGCGCTCGAGGTCTACGACAACGGCGCGGGCTACACCTCGGCCAAGCACGCCGAGGGCGTGCTGCACCGCACGCTGCGTTTCGAGTTGCTGGGCAAGCCGATCCGACTCACCGAGATCTGCCCGGGGATGGTCGAAACCGACTTCTCGCTGGTGCGTTTCGGCGGCGACAAGGAGCGCGCCGACGCCGTCTACTCGGGAGTGACCCCACTGACCGCCGACGACATCGCCGAGGTCGTCGGATTCGTCGCCTCCCGACCGCCGCACGTCGACCTCGACCAGATCGTCATCCGGCCGCGCGATCAGGCATCGTCGCGGCGCAATGTTCGCACCGGGTAGGGCGGGGATCCTTTAGTTGGGCGCGCCCACGGACGTTGGGGCGCCCTTGGGTGTCGCGGGAGCCGACGCCGTGCGCGGCTCACCCTTGATGGCCGACATCGACTTCCACGTCGGCCAGTCGTAGGTCCAGTCGAAGATGTCGCCGTCGGCTTCCGACAGGTCGATCCGCGTGCCGGTCACCTCGACCGGATCGCCGAAGATCGCGGTGTTGAAATACTGCTGCGCGTTCTCGAGCGAGAGGTTGATGCACCCGTTGGTGACGTTCGACGCCCCTTGCACGCCAACGGTTTCCGGGTTGGCGTGAATGAACTCGCCATTGTTGGAGATGCGGACGGCCCAACGCTCGTGGACGTTGAAGTACCCCGCGGCCGGATTGCTCATGTAGAAGTCTTCGTGCTTCTCGCTGACCACGTGGATGCCCGAGCGCGTGACGTTGCGGTCGACGTCGCCCTGCCCGTAACTACACGGAAGCGTCATGAGGGTCGCGCCGTCGCGCACGACGACGATCTGGTGACTCCCCGCGTCGGCCTTGACGATCTGCGACCGTCCGACCACGTAGTCGCTGGTGACGTCGGCCGCGCCGTAGGCGCCGTCGCCGTGGTCGAGGCCGTACAGCTTGGCCGACATGTGGATCTTGGTGCCGGGAGCCATGTACTCCTTGGAACGCCAGTGCACGCGCGAGCCGTTGTCCTCGCCGAGCCAGGCCCACGCGCCCTCGGTGGGCGGCTCCGTCGTCAGCGTGAGCGCCTTCTCGACAGCTTCTTTGTTGTCGACGGTGCCGTCGAACTTCAGGATGAGCGGCGCGGCAATGCCCACTTCCTGGCCGTCGGCGATATTGACGACGACGTTGAGCTGCGTCTTCGGGTCCAGTGTGGTGAACTTGCCCTCAACCGGAGTGCTCATCCGGTCGTACCCGGTCGCACTGCCCTGCCACGTGTAGGTGGTGCCGTATCCGAGCGGCTCGGTGACGGTGAAGGTCGTGCGGTCGTCGGACATGGTGCCCGGGATGGCCTTGCCGGACGGGTTGAGGAGCTTGACGTCGGGGTTAAGGACCCCATCAATGGCCTTGACCTCGACCTTTGTGGTCGGGTTCGGCGCAGCCTCGTCGGTCAGCGACGGCGTGAACTCCACGCGGGCCGTCGGCTTCTTGGGACCGCTCGCCGCTTGGGTGTCGCTCGACTTACCGCACGCCGCGAGCACAACTGCCGCAAGGGTCGCCAATCCACCGGTGGCGAGCACCGTGCGGCGACTGGGCATTACATTCTCGGACATCGAATACACAATAGCGATCGCATATGAGGGAGCGCCGTCGAAGACCTGTGAGGAACCTTCGACTCACTTCGCTCCGGCACCCTTTTTCGTCGACCACGCCTGACGCACAGGCCCGAGGTGGGCACGCTCACCGTCGTGGTCGAAGATCGACAAGATCTCGACGGCACCGTCGCGTGCCCGAATCGCGTGCGGGATCATCGTTGCGAATTCAGCTGCCTGACCTGCAGGAACCAAGATCACACGGTCGCCGAGCCACAGTTCGACGGTCCCCGAGAGCACGGTGAACCACTCGCGCCCGGGATGCACCCCGAGGTTCTTGGGGTCGACGGGCGCTCCCGGGACGATCCTCATCTTGGCGACCGACACCCCGCCCGGCGTGTCCGAACCGGACAGCGGCCACACGGTCACGCCTTCGCTGTCGTGCGGCTGCGGCCGGATCACCACGTCCTCGTCGGATGCAGGCTCGACGAGTTGGTCGACGGACGTGCCGAGTGCGCGCGCGATGGCCACGATCTGGTCGAGGGCGACGCGTCGACCCCCGGTCTCGATCCTGCTCAATGTGGACGGACTCATCTCACAGCGCGACGCCAGCGAGTCGAGCGTCCAGCCTTTTGCGAGTCGGAGGCCGCGGATGCGCTGCCGGACCACATCATCGAGTTCTTGCTCCATACGCAAGATGGTATGCCTTAAACGCACAGGCTGGCTAACCTCGGAGCCATGGGACACGATTCACACCCGCACCGGCACGGCCACGAACACCAGCACGAGCATGGACATCAGCACGAGCACCAGGGCGAGGACATGGTCGAGATGCTCGAACTCGACGCCGCCGTCATGGGCTCATACCTCGACAAGGCAACCGACCGAATCCGCGCGGCACTCGGGCGTGAGCCGTCGGTGATCGTCGACGTCGGCGCAGGCACGGGTGTCGGGGTTCGCGCCCTCGCACGCGCATTTCCGACCGCGGAGATCATCGGCGTCGACGCTTCTCCCAAGATGACCGCCCACATCGACGCGGCGGGCCACCCGAGCGTGCGTACCGCGATCGCCGACCTCGACAACGGCTGGCCGGCAGCGCTCCCCGACGCCGACGTCATCTGGGCGTCGTCATCGCTGCATCACATCGCCGATCCCGACGCCTTCCTCCGCACCGCGGCCGCGCATCTTCGGCCGGGCGGAGTACTCGCCATCATCGAGATGACCTCTCCCCCACTGTTTCTGCCGAACGACGATCCGCTCGAAGAACGCATCGTCGCGGCGATGAGCACCCACGAGATGAACCCGTTCGCGGATTGGACGCAGGCGTTTTCACAGGCCGATCTCGACGTCGTCGAGGGCGTCGACCTGTCTGTGGAGATCTCCGAGATCACGCCGACGGTGCTCCGGTACGGCGCGTCGTGGCTGTCGCGGATACGAGCGGGCCTCGCCGACGACCTGATCGTCGACGACCTCGCCGCCATCGATGCGCTGGTGGACGCCGAGTCGCCGTCGTCGCTCGCCCGGCGCACCGACCTGAACGTACGCAGCGGCCGCAGGATGTGGATCACCAAGCCGCACCGCACAACCGACACAAATCTCTGAGAACGGAGACACTTTCATGCCACAGACATCGACTGTCACGTATGACACGCTCGTGATCGGCGGTGGCGCAACAGGTTTGGCTGCCGCCGTCGCGCTGGCCCGGTCGTTGCGCTCGGTCGCGGTCGTCGACGCGGGCAAGCCCCGCAACGCGCCCGCCGAGGGAGCACACAATCTCCTCGGCCGAGAAGGAGTCTCGCCGTTGCAGCTCGTCGCCATCGGTCGCGAAGAAGCGCAGTCCTATGGCGCACAGATCATCTCGGGAGAGGTGAAGTCGGTCACGCGCACAGAATTCGACCACGCAGAACCCTACGGAGACACCACCTTCGACGCAGCTCTGGTCGACGGAACGACGCTGCGCGCCCGCCGGTTGCTGCTGGCATCCGGACTCGTCGACGAACTACCGGACATCGTCGGCATCGAATCACTCTGGGGCACAGACGTATTGCACTGCCCCTTCTGCCACGGGTACGAGGTTCGTGGAAAGCGCATCGGAATCCTCGGTACGGGACCGGCCACGCCGCATCAGACACTGTTGTTCAGGCAGCTGAGTCCGCACATCACGGTGATTGATCACGGTATGCCGCCGCTGTCCGACGACGACCGCGCGATGTTCGACGCACTCGGCGTCGAGCACGCCGCAGGTCCGGTGGCCCGGCTGGACACGGATGCGTCGGGACATCTACGCGCCGCGGTCTTGGCCGACAGCAGCGAAGTGGAACTCGACGCGCTGGTCGTCGCACCGCGTTTCGTCGCGAGAACCGCACTGTACGAGTCGTTGGGCGGCGAACCGACCACGACGCCTGCGGGTGTGTTCATTCCGACGGAGATGGGCGGCCGGACCCCGCTCACGGGCGTGTGGGCCGCGGGGAACTGTGCCGATCCGATGGCCATGGTCGGCGCAGCGGCCGCAGCGGGCACGCAGGCCGGCGCGATGATCAACGCCGACCTCGCCGTGACCGATGCACGTAGGGCGGTCGGCAGCGCAGCCGCGTAGTCGTCGATCGTGCGGGCGTCGTCGAAGATTGGAGGCAGCACGCCGTCGACTGACCGGAGAATGTGTGTCGAATCGAAGGATGTGTGTGCTGCAGCGCCCACATCCTTCGAT